>JAHJXZ010000007.1 GCA_018827205.1 Gammaproteobacteria bacterium
ATGACGCCCATTCGGTGCCGGGCTTTCGTGGTGCGCGCTTCTCGCGCAGCGAGCATTGCCTGCCAGCAATTGTCGAGCGCGTGTGGCAGGGCCGCGAAGCCGCCAAACGCGAGCACAACGCGCCGCTGTCGCAAGCGCTAAAGATCATCATGAACGCCTTCTACGGCGTGCTCGGCTCCAGCGGTTGCCGCTTCTTCGACACGCGCCTGGCCTCCTCCATCACCCTGCGCGGCCACGAGATCATGGCCCGCACCCGCGCGCTGATCGAGGCCGAAGGCTACGCGGTGATCTACGGCGACACCGATTCCACCTTCGTCTGGCTGCAGCGCCTGCATGACGACACTGAAGCGGCGCAGATCGGCCGCGCTCTGGTGGCCAAGGTCAATGCCTGGTGGGCTGAACATCTACAGAGCGAGTACGGCTTGAGCAGCGCCCTGGAACTGCAATACGAAACCCACTACAGCCGCTTTCTGATGCCGACTATTCGCGGTGCTGAAGAAGGCAGCAAAAAACGCTATGCCGGGATGATCAGCCACGCCGACGGCAGCCACGAGATGGTCTACAAAGGCCTGGAAACCGTACGCAGCGACTGGTCGCCGCTGGCTCAGCAGTTTCAGCGCGAGCTGTATGAACGGATTTTCCTCAACCAGCCCTATCAGATGTATATCCGCGACTATGTCGAGCGCACCCTGAATGGCGAGTTGGATGAGCTGCTGGTCTACCGCAAGCGCTTACGTCGCACACTCACCGACTACGAGCGCAACGTACCGCCGCATGTGCGCGCCGCGCGCCTGGCCGACGAATACAACGCGGCGCACGGCCGGCCGCTGCAATACCAACGTGGCGGCTGGATCAGCTACGTGATCACCACCGCCGGCCCACAGCCGCTGGAAGCACGTAATGCCGCCATCGATTACGACCACTACCTGACCCGCCAATTACAGCCGGTGGCCGACGCCATCCTGCCGTTTGTCGATGATGACTTTGTCACCTTGATTGGTGGGCAGTTAGGACTGTTCTAGACAACCCGCCGACCTAAACCACATTCAACCGTCAGGACGACACCCATGCTGCACACCCTCGCCGTCGCCAACTACCGCTCGATCAACAATCTGGTGCTGCCGCTGGGCCCGCTCAACCTAGTTACCGGGGCCAATGGCAGCGGCAAGTCGAATCTCTATCGCGCACTACGCCTGCTAGCGGAAACCGCTCAGGGCGGCGTGGTCAATGCTCTGGCCCGTGAAGGCGGGCTGGACTCTACGTTCTGGGCCGGGCCGGAAACCATCAGCCGACGCATGCTCAGCGGCGAGGTGCCCGTGCAGGGTGGCCCGCGCAAGGAGGCCAGACGCCTGCGCCTGGGTTTTGCCGGCGATGATTTCAGCTATGCCATTTCCCTAGGGCTGCCGGAGTCCAACTCCGGTGAGAGCCGCGACATACCCAGTGCATTCGCTCTCGACCCAGAGATCAAACGCGAATGCATTTGGGCTGGCGGTAGCTATCGTCCCGCCTCACTGCTGGTGGATCGCGCCGGCGCGATGGTGCGTATGCGTGAGGGGCGCAACTGGCAGGTGATGGCCCAGCACCTGCCGAGCTTCGACAGTCTGTATGAGCAGATCGGCAATGATCCGGCCTGCCCGGAGGTCTCCCACCTGCGCGAGCATATTCGCCGTTGGCGCTTCTACGATCACTTTCGCAGCGATGCCGAAGCGCCCGCGCGCCAACCGCAACTGGGTACCCGCACCCCGGTGTTGCACCACGACGGCCGTGACCTGGCGGCGGCGTTGCAGACCATTCGTGAAATCGGCGATGCCGCTGCGCTGGATGCAGCCATCAGCGACGCCTTCCCCGGAGCACGTTTGCGTATCGACTTTCAACAAGGCGGGCGTTTCGCCGTCGAACTGCGACAGGACGGCCTGCTGCGGCCGTTGTCGGCCAGCGAACTGTCGGACGGCACCCTGCGCTATTTGCTGCTGGTGGCCGCCCTGCTAACGCCAAGGCCGCCAACACTGATGGTGCTGAACGAGCCGGAGACCAGCCTGCACCCCGACCTGCTGCCCGCCCTTGGCCGACTGATTATCGCCGCCTCGCAGCACACCCAGGTCTGGGTGGTGTCCCACGCCAGCCGGCTGATCGCCACCCTGGAACAGCACCCTGAGTGCAACGCCATCGTCCTGGAAAAACAGCTAGGGCAAACTGTGATCCAGGGTCAGGGCATGCTCGATGAACCGGCCTGGAAGTGGCCGAGTTAAGCCTTAGCGGCCAGTGCGGCCGCTGCCGACAGCACCTTGGGCTTACGAAACACCAGCACGTTACCCAACATCACCAGCACCAAGCCGAATAGCGCCGGGGCCGTCCATTGATAACCTTCGACAAACACCGAGATATTCAGCGCCACTACCGGAAACAGCACGGTGCAGTAGGCGGCGCGCTCCGGGCCCATGCGCCCGACCAGGGTCAGATAGGCGGTAAAGCCGATCACCGAACCGGGAATCGCTAGGTACAGCAGAGTGCCGATATAGCGGGTATTCCACTCGAAGCCGAACGGTGTACCACTGACCAGACAGATCGCCACCAGCATCAAAGCGCCATACAACATGCCCCAGGCGTTGGTGGTCAGCGGTTTGAGCCCGGCCTTCTGCTGCAGGCTGGAGAGCATATTGCCGGCGGAGAAGAACAGCGTACCCATTAGCGCCAGACCGATGCCCAACAGAGTTTCATGGCTGGCCTCCTGCCCGGCCAGTTCCGGCCAAAACAGCAAGGCCAAACCGCCCAAGCCCAACGCGCCGCCGACCAACACATTCGCGGCGATCTTTTGCTTAAAGAACAGCCGCGCGTTAATCGCATTCCACAGCGTTGCAGTGGAGAAAATCACCGCCACCAGCCCGCTGGGTATCCACTGGCTGGCGGTGTAGAAACACATGAAATTCAGACAGAACAGGCACAGCCCCTGCACCAGGCAGATCAACTGGCCGCGCTTGTCGACTTTTTGCAGACGGCCGCTGAGTAGCAGAATGGTAAACAGCACCAGCGAGGCCAAGGCAAAGCGATAGGCAATGGACGCGGCAATTGCCACTTCGCCCAGCTGCAGCTTGAGGGCGATCCAGGTGGTGCCCCAGATCAGTACGGTCAACAGATAGAGCGACAGGTTCATCAGCAGACTCCCGATAGATGCTAAAGAGTCTGCGCCTGATCAGGCCTGGCGCTCTTGCATAAACTTGCGCTTTTGTATGTTCTGCCATCCCTGAATGCTATCGGGTCAGGCAAAGACCTGTAGGAGCGGCCTTGGCCGCGATACTTCTGGGTTGACGTCGATTCACGGGCAAGGACTAGGCGTCCCCACCGTTCCTACAAGGGCTGAGCCTGTCGATGCCGAGGCAGCCCAATGGAGATCAGCGCCGCCAGCAGTACAAAGCCTGAAGACACCCACAGACAGGCTTCCAAACCATAGGCCTGATACACCCAGCCCGAGAGTAGCGTGCCAATCAATCGGCCGAAGGCGTTGGACATGTAATAGAAACCCACATCCAGCGACACACCGTCCTCTTTGGCATAGCTGACGATCAGGTAGCTGTGCAGCGAAGAGTTCACCGCAAACAGCGCGCCGAATATCAGCAGCCCGCCGAGCAAAACCAACTGCGCCGGCAAGTCACTGCTCAGACCCAGGGCAATGGTGGCGGGTAACCCGGCCAGCACGGCAGCCCAGGCGAATGCCGCGCGACCATCCGGCAACTGGCCGCTGGCTTTGCTGGTGATGGCTGGGGCAAAGGACTGCACCATGCCGTAGCCAATCACCCAGGCAGCGAGAAAGCCGCCGACCATCCAGAAATCCCAACCAAACACGCTGGACAGGTAAACCGGCAGCGCCACCACAAACCATACATCGCGAGCGCCAAATAAGAACAAGCGTGCGGCCGAGAGAATATTGATCGCCCGACTCTTGGACAGAATGTCGCGAAACTTCGGCTTGGCCTTCGCCTTGCCCAGATCCTTTTCTAACAGCAGCAAACTGGCCAGCCAGACCAACGCCAGCACAGCGGCCATGGCCAGTACCGCGCCGCTGAAGCCGAGTAGCGCCAGCAGTGCACCGCCCATAAAGAAGCCAACGCCTTTCAACGCATTCTTCGAACCGGTAAGAATCGCCACCCATTTGTACAAGGTGCCCTGCTGACTGTCCGGCACCAGCAATTTGATCGAGCTTTTCGCGCTCATCTTGTTCAGGTCTTTGGCGATACCGGATAACGCCTGGGCACCCATTACCCAAGGGATGGTCAGCCAAGCGGTCGGCACGGTGAGCATCAGCAACGCCGCCACCTGCAGGCCCAGGCCGATATTCATGGTGCGATTCAAACCCAGCCGCGCGCCCAGATAGCCGCCGACCAGATTGGTGACCACGCCGAAAATCTCATAGAACAGAAACAGCGCGGCAATCTGCAGCGGCGTGTAACCGAGGCTATGAAAATGCAGCACCACCAACATGCGCAGCGCGCCATCGGTGAGGGTAAAGGCCCAGTAGTTACCGGTGACCAGCAGGTATTGGCGCACTTCGGGAGCTAGGCGGGATAGCGCGTGCATCGAGAGTTCCTGTTGTACTACGAAGCTTGATGGGTATCGCCGAACTCAACCCATCCTACGGGGCTACAAACCAGGCCGTAGGGTGGATGGCGCTTTATCCACCCACCAGACAACCACGGTGGATGAAAAAGGCGTCATCCACCCTACGAATCAATCAGCTGCGCCGACCATCCTCGCCAACTCCACTGCACGGTTGGCGTAACCCCATTCGTTGTCGTACCAGGCGTAGAGCTTCACCTGGGTGCCGTTGACCACCATGGTCGACAGCGCATCGATAATCGAGGAGCGCGGGTCGGTGCGGTAGTCGATGGACACCAGTGGCCGTTCCTCATAGCCGAGAATCCCAGCCAGCGGTCCAGCGGCGGCAGCTTTGAGCAAGGTATTGACCTCCTCCACCGTGGTGGTGCGTTCCACTTCAAATACGCAGTCAGTCAGCGAGGCGTTGGCCAGGGGTACGCGCACCGCATGTCCGTTCAGTTTGCCGCGCAGCTCGGGGAATATCTCAGCAATCGCCGTCGCCGAGCCGGTACTGGTGGGAATCAGGCTCATGCCGCTGGCGCGGGCGCGACGCAGATCCTTGTGCGGCGTATCGAGGATGCTCTGGGTGTTGGTCAGGTCGTGGATAGTGGTGATCGAGCCGTGACGGATACCGAGGTTTTCGTGGATCACCTTGACCACCGGGGCCAGGCAGTTGGTGGTGCACGACGCGGCTGTGACAATGCGGTGCTGCGCCGGGTCGAACAGCTGCTGGTTAACACCCATGACGATATTCAGCGCGCCCGGCTCTTTGACCGGCGCACAGACCACTACGCGCTTGACGCCTTGGTCGAGATAGGCCTGCAGCACGGCAACAGTTTTCATCTTGCCGCTGGCCTCGATCACCAGATCGCAACCGCTCCAGTCGGTCTCGTTGATGGATTTGTTAGCCGTGACCTGAATGCGCTTGCCGTCGATCACCACTGCATCGCCGTCGCTACCGGCCTCGTGCTGCCAGCGGCCATGCACCGAGTCAAAGTTGATTAGATGGGCGTGAGTTGCGGCGTCACCGGCTGGGTCATTGATCTGCACAAACTCGAACTCTGGCCAGCCCCAGGCGGCACGCAGCGCCAGACGACCGATACGACCAAAACCGTTGATACCTACTTTGATAGCCATGAAGGTTGTACTCGCTAAATGATTAAACCGAACGCGGAGCAAACATGATGATTGCCATGCCAATCAGGGCTACGGCGGCCCCGAGCAAATCCCAATGGCTCGGACGAATACCGTCCACTAGCCATAGCCAGATCATTGCCATCGCCACATACACCCCGCCGTAAGCTGCATATACCCGCCCGGCGGCGGTTGGATGCAGGCTCAGCAGCCAGACAAACAAGGCCAACGACGCTGCGGCGGGCAGCAGCAGCCAGATGCTTTTGCCCTGTTTAAGCCACAGGTACGGCAAGTAGCAGCCGAGTATTTCGGCCAATGCAGTCAGGGCAAATAATCCCAGGGTATTGAGCATGCCTACCTCAATGGTCTTGCAATAAGAAGAAACGGCCGGGCAACAACGAACGACGACTCAACCGCACAGGCTCTGTCGCTCAGGGCGATTGCGCATGCGTTGCAACTTGTCGATGTTGGCGGCCAGCCAGGTTGGGTTGGCCTGCAGCGTCACCTGCAGCAATTGCTGCGCCCACTCAGGCAGCTGCGGGTGTAGGCGGTAATACACCCACTGGCCACGCCGCTGATCTTCCAGCAGCCCGCAGTTGCGCAGCTGCGCCAGGTGGCGGGAGATCTTCGGCTGGCTGTCCTCCAGCGCGGTGGTCAGCTCGCACACACACAGCTCGCCTTCGGCCGTGATCAGCAAGGTCATGCGCGCGCGGGTTTCATCCGCCAGGCATTTGAAAACAGTCGCGGGGGTCAAGGGTTCGAGCATGCTCACCTCTGCTGCTGCGCGCAGGCATCGCCGCGCCACAGAAATACGATTCGACGAATATATTTAAATCCATATATCTTGTAAAACGAATATCCTGCTAAGACTCAGCGCTGTGTCAGTGCCGCCAATCAAGGACAGCAGATGCAATGGTTCACATGGCTAAATGACCAAGTGCTGCGCATGGATTGGCTGGCCTGGCTGGTGCGTGTGCTGCTGGAGGACGGCCTGGGGCTGGACATGAGCAGCCGCGTCGGAGCCAGCCTGCACTTCTTCATCTACGACGTGATCAAGATTTTCATCCTGCTCGCCGTGCTGATTTTCAGCATCTCCTGGGTGCAGAGTTATTTTCCGCCGGAACGTACCCGGCGCATTCTCGGCAACATGAGCGGCTTCAAGGCCAAACTCACTGGGGCGTTGCTGGGCACCATCACGCCCTTTTGCTCCTGTTCGTCGATCCCGCTGTTTATCGGCTTTACCAGCTCCGGTCTGCCGCTGGGGGTGACCTTTGCCTTTCTAATCTCCTCGCCACTGGTGGACCTGGCCTCGGTGATTCTGCTGGCGAGCATCTTCAATTGGTCGATTGCCATCGCCTACGTGCTGATCGGCCTGGTGCTGGCGGTGCTCGGTGGCACGCTGATCGGCCGGGCGAAGATGGAGCGCTATGTCGAAGCCTTTGTCATGCACAACCCGGTGCTCGACATCCCGCAAGAACAGCTGACGCGCCGCGATCGCGCGCAATTCGCCTGGGCGCAGGTCAGCGATATTTTCAGCCGTGTGTGGCTGTACGTCTTGATCGGCGTCGGCATTGGCGCGGCCATCCATAACTGGATTCCCACTGGCTGGATAGAGGCGCTGCTAGGCCAGGAAAACTGGTGGTCGGTGCCGCTGGCGACTGTGCTCGGCATCCCGATGTACGCCGATATCTTTGGCACCCTGCCGATTGCCGAAGCGCTGGTTGGCCAAGGCGTCGGCCTGGGTACGGCGCTGGCTTTTATGATGGCGGTCACCGCGCTGTCGCTGCCCTCGCTGATCATGCTCAAGAAAGTGGTCAAAGCGCCGCTGCTGGCGTTGTTCTTCGGCATCGTGGCCGTTGGCATTGTGTTGATTGGCTACTTGTTCAACGCGTTCGCCTACCTGTTTATCTGACTGATGGAGCACAGCATGATCATTAAAATCCTCGGTTCCGGCTGTAAAAAATGCATCACCCTGAGCGAAAACACCCAAGCGGCGCTGACCAACCTGGGCCGCGAGGCACAGATACTCAAGGTGACCGATATCGCCGAAATTGCTGCCCACGGCGTGATGTCGACACCCGCGCTGGTGATTGACGACAAAGTGGTATCAGTCGGCAAAGTGCTGAGCGCAAGCGATGTGGAGAAACTGCTGAGCGCCTGACTCATGCGCCGCCTTGCACAATCTTGCGCTTTTCTACGCGCAGGGGCTGGCACAGCAAAACACCAGGCGTAGCATGGGGCGACGGAGGATTTATGTCGCAACTTGAGCACTTACAGGTTTTCCAAAGCATGCACAGCTCACCGCACACTCGCCTGCACCGCAGCGCCGAGTTGGGCGATGGGCTGGCTGCGGCTGTGTGGAGCAACCGCCACGATGCCCGCGACTATGAAGCCCCCAGCCACCACACGCTGTCCTGCTACCTGGCTGGCGGTACTGGCACCTTCCGCCGTGAAAGCCCGCACAACAAAGGCGCACCGGACAAGCTGTGCATCCTCCCGGCCGGACACCAATCGGCGTGGGTAATCAACGGTGAAATCCAGCTGGCGCACCTGTATATCAGCCAGGAACAGTTCGCCTTGGCGGCCGTCAACTTGCTGGACCGCGAACCGCGCGAGCTGGAGTTGCGCGAAGGCACCTTTCTCGATGATGCGCAGCAGGCCCAACGCTTTCGCCAGCTCAGCCAGCTGGATTGGCGTGAACCCGGCGAACGCATGCTCAGTAGCAGCCTGGCCCATGGCTTGATCAGCCATGCTCTGTTGTCCCAGGTCGGCCGGCGCGAAGGGCTGCGTTTGAAAGGGGGACTTGCACCCAGCCAGCGCCGGCGAGTACGCGAATTTATCCAGGCCAACCTCTGTGAGCCACTTAGTCTTGGCACCCTGGCCAGCTTGTGCGCACTCTCCGAGTACCACTTTGCCAGAATGTTCCAGCTCAGCTTTGGCGTACCACCCCATCGTTATGTGCTGGCGCAGCGCTTGCGCCATGGCCTGCATTTGTTGCAACACAGCCATTTGCCTCTGTCGGAAGTCGCTCTGGCCTGCGGCTTTGCCAGCGCCAGCCACTTCAACAACCGCTTTCGCCAGGCCTTCAGCGCCACACCGGGTCAGTACCGCGCTGCTTTACAGCGTCCATAGCGCGGGCCGCTTTCGTCACGCAGGTGTTATCACGCCAGCCCATACCCAACCATCAACCTGCCAAGGTTGTTGCACCCTAGGGCTGAAAACAGCCTGCTAATCCCGCGCTGCCTGTGCAAGAATCATCGGCTGCCTTCGAGAAAGCTGCCCATGCCACGATTCTCCTTTTCGCACACAGGGGGCCTCTGATGCCCCTCGACATCCTGCATCTACGCCAGGAAGACTGGCGTGCGGAATTCGGCGTGGGCGATTTACAGCGCGGCCAGGGCTACGCCGCGCAAGGCCGCAGCCGCCTGCTTAGCCTCAAGGACAGCACCCTGCTCGCTAGCTGCCGGGGCTCTGGCGCGCAAACCTATCAGCAACGCATCACCCTAAATCACTACGGACAGGGCTGGGCTGTCAGCGGCAAATGCAGCTGCCCGGTGGGTTTCAATTGCAAGCATGTGGCCAGCGCCCTGCTCACCCTGCAAACCCAGCAGGAGCAAGGCGTCGACCTCTCGCCGTTGATTGTCAGCAGTCCAGAGGCCCGCGAAGAACGCCTTGAAGGCCTGCAACCAAGCCCGGTATTGAGCCTCGGCAGCCTGGTGCGCGTGCATTTCGATGCACGCAAAGGCCGCATGCAGGAACAGACCCAGCACCGCGCCGCATTGGCCTTCGATTACCAGGGCCACCTGGCCTCGGGAAAAAGTGGCAAAGACCTGCTGATCAAGCAGAGCGCCCAGCACAGCCTGCGCATCGTGCGTGACATCAGCAGTGAAACCCAACTGCGCAAACGTCTGCAGCAGACCGGCCTGCAAGTGGCGCTGCGCCAGAGCGAAGCCCTGCCAGAAAGCGCGGGCGAAGCCTATGAACAACCCAATGACGCCGCCTGGCTGCAGTTTGTCCGCGAGCAATTGCCGCTGCTACGTGAGGAAGGCTGGCAGATCCGCATGCAGCCGGATTTTCAGTTCAACCTGACGCCAGTCGATGACTGGTACGCCGAGGTCGAGGAAGACCCCGAACAGAACTGGTTCGATCTGGAGCTGGGCATCGAGGTCGAAGGCCAGCGCATCAGCCTGCTGCCGATCCTGCTGCAGGCCATCCGCCGCGCGCCCTGGCTGCTCAATGGCGAAGCGTTGAACAAGCGCGATGATGATGAGGTGCTGCTGGTCAACCTGCCGCATAACCACAAGCGCGTGGCTCTGCCGCTGGCGCGGCTGAAGCCGCTGCTAGCGACCCTCGGCGAACTGTTCGTGCGTGAGCCCGGCGAGCCCAGCCAGCGTCTGCGCCTGTCGCGCCTGGATGCCGCACGGCTGAATCACCTGCAACAAGGACCAGCACTCAGCTGGCAAGGCGGCAGCCAGCTGCGCGACTTTGCCGAACGCCTGCAGCAGCTGGACAGCGCCACCCTACAAGCCCCCACGGGTCTGCAAGCGGAGCTGCGGCCCTATCAGCTGCAAGGCCTGGCCTGGATGCAAGGGTTGGCCGAACTGGAAGTCGGCGGCCTGCTGGCCGATGACATGGGCCTGGGCAAAACCCTGCAAACCCTCGGGCATATCCTCTGCGAGTTCAACGCCGGGCGTTTGCAGCAGCCGGCGCTGATCGTCATGCCCACCAGCCTGATTCCCAACTGGCAGGATGAAGCCGCGCGCTTCACCCCGCAGCTCAAGGTGCTGGCCCTGCACGGGCCGAAACGCCGAGCGCTGTTCAAGCAGATCGCCGAGCACCAGATCATCCTCACCACCTACGCCCTGCTGCCGCGCGATCTGAAAGCGCTGGCCGCCTACAACTACCGCCTGCTGATTCTCGATGAAGCACAGAACATCAAGAACCCGCGCAGCAAGGCCGCCGTCGCAGCCGGGCAACTGCAGGCCGGACAACGCCTGTGCCTGACCGGCACACCGCTGGAGAATCACCTGGGCGAGCTGTGGTCGCTGTTCAACTTCCTCATGCCCGGCTGGCTGGGTGACAGCAAGAGTTTTACCCGCGACTACCGCACGCCGATCGAGAAGAACGCCAACCAGCAGCGTTTGACCCACCTGACCGGGCGGATCAAACCTTTTATTTTGCGGCGTACCAAGGAGCAGGTGGCCAGCGAACTACCGCCGAAAACCGAGATCACCCAGTGGGTAGAACTCAGTGCGGCGCAACGCGACCGTTACGAAACCCTGCGCCTGGCCATGGATCAGAAGGTCCGTGCGGAAATCGCCCGCCAGGGCCTGGCCCGCAGCCAGATCGTGATTCTCGAAGCGTTGCTGCGTCTGCGCCAGGCCTGCTGCGACCTGCGCTTGCTCGGCGATGAAGGCGATAGCAACCTGACCAGCGCGGACTCCGGCAAGCTCAGCGGCCTGCTGGAAATGCTCGAAGAGTTGTTTGCCGAAGGCCGGCGGGTGCTGCTGTTCTCGCAATTCACCTCGATGCTGGCGCTGATCGAAGCCGAGCTAAAAACGCGCAATATCCCCTACGCCAAGCTCACCGGCAGTACCCAGGATCGGCGCAGCCCGGTGCAGCAGTTCCAGGCCGGCGAGTTACCGATCTTCCTGATCAGCCTGAAAGCCGGTGGCGCGGGCCTGAACCTGACTGCGGCCGATACCGTGATCCACTTCGACCCTTGGTGGAATCCGGCCGCCGAAGCCCAGGCCAGCGACCGCGCCTACCGTATCGGCCAAGACAAGCCGGTGTTCGTCTACAAGCTGATCGCCCGTGGCAGCGTCGAAGAGAAGATCCAGCAGCTGCAGCAAGCCAAAGCCAACCTGGCCCGCGGCGTGCTGGAAGGCGGCAGCCAGACCCAGCTGCAGCTCAGCGAAGACGACCTACAGGCGCTGTTTGCCCCGCTAAGCGACTGACCCGGCTTTAATCGTCACTCTGCGTATCGTCTTTCTCAGCCGCATCATCGGCCGAATTGCGTTTGCGTCGTTGACCGTCAGCCTGCACTGCCGGAAAGCGCGAGGAAGCGTAACGCACCACAAAAATCGCCAATGCCAACAGCAGAATCGCCCCGGAGACCATCACCACGCCCATGTCGGGTTTATGGTTATGCGAAATATCGGAAATCATCAGGCGGGTCAGCGCGGTAATCGCCACATAGATCATGAAGCGGATCGGCATGTGGTTGGTCTTGAAATAGATTCCCACCATCGCCGCCAATTCCAGGTAGATAAATAGCAGCAGGATATCGTCGACGGTGATCTGCCCCTTTTCCAGCATGCCGAGAAAGGCCATGACCGCTGCCCAGGCGGTGATCGCGCCGATGGCGAACAGCGCCAGGTAGTGGAACGCCTCCATCAACAGATTGCCCAGCGATTCCGCGAGCCCGTGCATGCGCTCGCGCATCAGTTCGGCCCAATTTGGCTTACCCATAACAATCCCCTTGAATCCAACAAACGATAAATGGCCAGCCATGCGCACCGCGCCTGACACTCACACATGAAACTGCTGAAGAAGAAGCTTTATGCCGGCAAAAAAGCACTAGCAACAGATACGCCAGACAACCGCAGGGTGCCGGACAAATAGTTTTCCCATACTGATATGACACGATCAGGCTATTGGACAAGCCGATCCAGGCAGGCCATAAGCACTGCTTTACTTACGCTCGCGTTGCCCGCGTAGGCGATTTTTCGATCGCTCAAACGCTGCCCCTCACAGGAGATCATCCATGGCTCTATCGCTATCATTCGCTCGCCAGACACTGCGCGCCGCTGCCGTAATCAGCTGCACCACACTCGCCGCGCTACTCCCTTTAAGCGTCAGCGCCGCCCCAGTGGCCAAGCAGCAGAGCCAAGTGCCAGGGTACTACCGCATGGCCCTGGGCGACTTTGAAGTCACGGCGCTGTATGACGGCTACATCGATCTTGATAACAAGCTTCTCAAGGGCGCCAGTGCAGAAGACATACAAAGCCTACTGACACGAATGTTTCTCGACTCCAGCAATGGCGTGCAGACTGCGGTAAACGCCTATTTGATCAATACCGGCACTAACCTGCTGCTGATCGATACGGGGGCCGCACAGTGCTTCGGCCCCACCCTCGGTGTGGTGCAAAGCAATCTGAAAGCCTCTGGCTACAGCCTTGAACAGGTCGACAGCGTGCTGCTCACGCACCTGCACCCTGACCATTCATGCGGCCTGCTCACCACCGACGGTAAGGCGGCTTACCCCAATGCCACCGTGTATGTACCGCAAGCCGAAGCCGACTACTGGCTCAGTGAAGCAACCGCCAGCAAGGCACCCGAAGCAGCACGCGGCATGTTCACGATGTCGCAGCAGGCGGTCGCCCCCTACGCGGCCCAGCAACGCCTAAAACGCTACAGCCCTGACAGCCAACTGTTCGCCGGGCTTAGCATCGTGCCGAGTAACGGCCACACCCCAGGGCATAGCTCCTACCTGCTCAGCTCAAACAACCAGAGCCTGCTGGTATGGGGCGATATTGTGCACAGCCATGCCGTACAGTTTGCCAAACCAGAAGTGGTCATCGAATTTGATGTGGACAGTGCCAAGGCACTGGCAACACGCAAGAAACTCTTCGCCGAAGCGGCACGCGACAAACTCTGGGTAGCTGGCGCCCACATGCCCTTCCCGGGGATCGGTCACGTTCGCAGTGAAGGCAGCGGATATGCCTGGGTTCCGCTAGAGTTTGGCCCTATTCGCAGCGATCGCTAAGCTCATGCATGCACCCAGTCGCCTGGCCTCTCGACAGGCGGACTGGGTGCCATCAGGCAGCGGTATATCGGTAAGCCCGAGAACCGGCAAGAAAATTGCTGCTGTTCAAATGCCTGCGAGTTCTTTATGCTCGCAACCACTGTATAAACAAACAGTTTATTGCAACCTATCAGCGTGAAGGCGTAGAGGTGATGAATGGCCGTCGAAGTGGTGTACCGCAGCAGCCGGGATTTGGAGCGTTTATTCATGGATAAAGCCGAAGCCGACCGTCATGACAAAATGCTCGAACTGGCCGAGTTGCTCACCGAGGTGCTGCAAAAAGCCGTGCCGTCGCTGAATGAAGCCCAAGGTGAAGAGCTGGGGATTTATATGGCGAAAAACCGTGACATCTTCGCCAAGGCGTTCAAGAACCAGCCGGACGCCTTGAGTGAACTGAGCGAACCTGCTGCCGAGTAACCCCGGCAGCGATAAACAAAACCCCAGTCAATGACTGGGGTTTTGCATTTATAACGCCACACAGGCATCACATCCTCAGACTGTGTTTGAGATATTGCGAGCTAGAGCCATGCAAGGCAAAAATAGGCGAGGAAGCGGAGTGTACTTTTGTACATGAGCATTCCGAGCCTGTTTTTAACACAGCAGGGCCGACGCGCAGCAGATCGGGGAGTGCTCAAGAGCCATACAGCAAGCGCTCAGCAATCGCATCAGCAACCCGCGCTGGCGAACGCTTATCGGCCTGGGCGTGGCCGAAGATTTCGGTCAGGCGCAGGCTGATCTGCGTCAGGTGCGCAGTGATCGCCGATAACGGCTCTCCCTGATGCTTTAGCGCCACGTAGATCAGGCCGCCAGCATTGATCACATAATCCGGCGCATAGAGAATCCCCCGCGCCTGCAGGCGGTCGGAGATATCCGCACTGGCCAGCTGATTGTTTGCCGCCCCCGCCACCGCCGAGCAGCGCAGCTGGCCAACTGTTGTGTGGTTCAGCACGCCGCCCAGCCCGCACGGCGCGAGTATGTCGCACGGAGTAGCCAGTAGTGCCTCGCTGGCCACCGGCCGCGCGCCCAATTGCTCGACTGCCAGCTGTACGCGGCCATGATCCAGATCGCTGACCAGTAGCTCGGCCCCCGCAGCATGCAGTTGCTCGGCCAGCGCATAACCGACATTGCCCAGCCCCTGAATCGCCACCCGCAAGCCTTCCAGATTGTCACTGCCGAGGCGCGCCAGAGCGGTGGCGCGAATACCGGTAAACACCCCCAGCGCCGTATGCGGCGACGGATCGCCTTCGGCCGTGGTGCTGGTGACATGCTGGGTGTGCTGGGCGATGCAGTCCATATCGACGCTGGAGGTGCCACTGTCCATGGCGGTGATATAGCGGCCGTTGAGGGTTTCGATAAAGCGCCCGAAGGCTTCAAACAGCGCGCCACGATTGTCGACATGCGTGGGACGGATAATCACCGCCTTGCCGCCGCCCTGTTGCAGGCCGGCCAGCGCAGCCTTGTAGCTCATGCCCTTGGCCAGGCGCAGCACATCCTCAATGGCGCTTTGGCTGTCGGCGTAGGGTAGATAACGGCAGCCGCCCAGCGCGGGGCCGAGGCGACTGTTGTGAATGGCGATCATGGCCTGCAGACCGGTCAGCGGGTCTACGGCGAAGTGCAACGACTCCAGCCGGGCGGTTTCCATCATGGCGAACATGCTGTGGCTCCCGTACTGATTTGCACATCAGTATAGGCAGTGGCACTGCCGGCACCCGCCCAGTGGTCAGTTGCAACCGAGCGTCCACATAACAATCCACTGGACGAAGCCTCGGCGCTTGACTACAAAGCAGAGACATCGGGAGATTGCTATGACCCCACGCGCCGCCTGCCTTGCCTGTCTGGAGCAAAACCCGCCTGCGCTGTTCGAGGCGGCGCTGTGGATTGCCGTGGAGCACCAACCAACGCTGCAACCGGCCGAGGTGCTGCAACGGCTCAACGGTCTGCAGCAGCAGGTCAGTCAGGGCCTGCCAAATCTGCCGCTGCAGGAACTGGCGCAACCACTGCTGCGCCGGCTGAGTGAGCTGGACTTTCATGAAGACGACGAACGCCCGCTACGGCCCAGGGCGGCCATGTTGGATCAGCTGTTGCTGCGCCGCCGTGGCCAGCCGCTATCCCTGGCCCTGCTCGCACTGGAACTGGCCCGGCGCTTGGGAATTCCGCTGCAGGGGGTGAATTTTCCGGGGCATTTTCTGCTGCGCGTGCCGGGCGCCGATCATCTACTCGACCCGTGCAGCGGCCGGCGTCTGTACACCCGCGAATGCCGCGAACTGCTGCAACGCCACCTAGGCCCGACTGCCGAATTGAGCGCCAGCCAGCTGCAGCCCTGCGATGCACGCAGTATGTTGCAGCGCCTATCACGCAACCTGCGGCAACTGCATCAACTGGACGATGACCCGCTGGCCGCGCTGCGCGATGCCGAGCGCGTGCTGCTGCTTGGCACACCAACTCTTCACGACCACCTGACCCGCGCGGAGATTTATCAATTGCTCGATTGTCCGCAGGGTGAGCGCTTCGACCTGCAATGCGCCCTACTGCTCAGCGATGACCCGGCGCAGCACCTTCAGCTCAGCCAGCGCCTACGTCTGCTCAGCGCCAGCCCAGCGCTGCATTAGAAGAAGCCCAACGCCTTGGCCTTGGCCACTGCCTGAGTACGCCGTGCCACACCCAGCTTGCCGTTGATCCGGCGGGCGTGAGTTTTGACCGTATGCAGCGAGATAAACAGCTGCTCGGCCACCTCTTGATTCGAGCAACCCTGAGCGATCAAGCGCAACACCGCTATCTCGCGTTGGCTCAGCGCATTGGCGGTAGCAGGTTGTACTGGAGCGGCATCGCGAAGTGGTTTGGCCACCGAGAACCACAGACAGTGATAAGCCAAACGCCGGCGCAGTACCTGTCCGGTTTCTCGTGCGTGCTCCGCCGCGGCTTTGTCGCCACACGCGGTACTGGCATCGGCATAAGCCAACCAGAGTTCACTGGCAAGCGCCTGGCGCCCCTGGCTCAGGGCCTGCTCACGCAGGTGGCGCAGAGGCTCACGCACATCCTCACCCTGCGCCAAGTCCATTTGCAGCAACAGCAGTTGCAAGCGAGGAATAAGCTCAGGAAAGTTGGGCGTCGGTAGAATCGCCTCAACCCGCTGAGAATAAGCCAACACCCGGCCAACAGCCATGCGCGCACGCTCGTAGTGTCCCTGGGCAATCCACAGGTGGCTGCTGGCCAGTAGCAACGTGCCGCGATAGAGGGTTTCACTCACATGCTGGCGCTGCATCAACCGCTCGGCTCGCCCTAAATGGGCAAACGCTCCGGCAAAATCTCCCTGCCCCATGGCCAGCTCAGCCAGGCCGAGATAACCGTGAAACGCGCCAGGATCACCACAACTAAGCGCATTCTCAAGACCACGTGGGAAACCCTGTGCAGCCTCGTCGTGTCGCCCCTGGCGCAACTGCACACGTGCCAAACGCAGCTGAAGCCGTGCCAAAACCGGAGTATTACGCAGCGCGGCAGGATCGGTGGCCGTCAGTACCCGCTGTAGCAATGATTCGGCGCGGGCAAACTCCCCGCGAGCCTCCAGCAACAAGGCATGGTCAAGCTCCAGCAGCGCCTCAAACACTGCATTGCCGTGCAACCTCGCCTGTTTCAATGCCTCGAAGCTGAGCTTTTGTGCCAGCTCAAGATTACCTTCGCCAATGGCCACCAGTGTCAGCGCCGAGCGGCATAGCAGGGACTGCGCCCAAGCGCTTTCCGGCAATCCCTGTAACGCCTCAAGCAGATTACTGCGGGCACCGACCGCACAAACACGGCCATAGGCAATGATGCCCTGGATAGCCTGCCAATGAGCGAACAGCTCACGGGTACGCGCACCATCACTGCGCGGCTGAAACCTGGCCAACTGATCAATACAGGCCTGAGCTTCATCCAGGCGGCCGACTAGCAGTAAGACCCAGGCGTTTAACAAAATCAGCCTTGGCGTGCTGCACAGCAGACTTTCTGGCAGCTCGCTGCGCCAACGCAGAATCAACGCCAGATCCTGCCCCTGTAGCACCTGCTCTTCGGTAAACCGCTCAAGAAAGCTGCCTGCCACTTCCGGCTGCCCGGCCAGCAACGCATGTTCCACGGCCGCCCGGATATCACCGTGGCTGGCAAACCACTGGCTGGCATGCACATGCAGGGCATTGCACGGGATATGCGAGGTAAGGCTTCGCAGTAACCTGGCCAGTGGCGGAAACAGAACAAACCAGCCCTTGGCAGCCTCCAGTTCCTGAACAAATACACCGCGCTCGATCAACCCACGCAACCAGAGTGCCCCCTCCCCCACGCCAAACAGGTGGTCACACAGCGCCGGATTGAAGCGCGGCAGCTGTGCCAGATTCTGCAGCATCTGCAACAGCTCGACCGGGAGACCATGCAGCACTTCACGCTCAACGTACTCGCTAAGCAGCGGGTCGTGCTCAATATCCAGTGGCGCAGTCGCAGCCGCTGGCTCGACCTGGGCTGCCAATAGGCGCAAGCGCAATGCCGCCGGCCAGCCTTGGGTCAACCCATATAAATCATGTGCCCAATGGCTGCGCGCTGGATCGATTTGCAGCAACCAGGTAGCGACATCCTCTTCGCTGAAACACAGGTCACTCGGTCCAAGCTCCAGCAACTCACCTTCCAGTAACAACCGCGACAAGTTGCAAGAAGGACGCCCTCGACTACCGAGCCACCAGCAGACGCCCGCCGGCGTTACGCTGAGCAGTTGATTGAGGACATTATCGAGAGCGTTATTCGAGTGAGCCGGATAGTCGTTAAGCATGATCCACAGGCGACGCGGCTCATGGGCCAAGGCTGCCAGCAACTCGCTGGTAGTAAGCCCCGCCGAGTAACCGAGCAACTTGCCCAGCTGCTCGACGAACTGCTCTGCATATATCTCGTCTGCACCACAATTGAGCCAAAGCAACTGGCAACCTTGCGGACACTCACGGGCACAATCAGCCAGTAACACAGTCTTGCCAAAACCGGCGGGGGCAATCAGCAGGCGGAGTCGGCAGTCTTGCGCGAATAAGCGCTGCTGTAGGGTGAGACGCGGGATATGCCCGGGTGGCGGGCGCTGCACGCTGCCGCCGGGAAGGGCTGCGACGCTCAGCGATAAAGGCGCTAATGCGTTCATGGCGGCTCGTTTTATTGTTCTACAGGAACCGGATCATTACAGGCTAAACCCCATCGTCCGTGGTTCAAAGCTCTATCACGGCAGATGATGCTGGCCGATAAAAAAAGCGGCCCGAAGGCCGCCTAATTACGGAGTAACAGGTAGCGCAGCCTACTTAACGTACGCCGGAGCTGCGCAGTGCGGCAGGAGTGTAGTCTGCAGCTGTCGCCTTGAAACCGAAGTTATAGGCTGACTTCTCTTCGTTTTTCATGCCCAGGGCCAAATAACGACCCGCCACCAAGTCATACAACGCTTCGAGGGTGTAGCCCGGTACCTGATGGTTGAAGTACTGCTGCGCATGGCCTTCGGCAACACGCCAGAGCTGGCCACGGCCGTCGTAATGATCAACCAGCGCAATCTGCCAGCTGTCCTCGTCGACATACATATGGCGCTTGGCATAGATATGCCGCTCACCGCTCTTCAGCGTAGCCACCACTTCCCAAACCCGGTGCAGCTCGTAGCGAGTCAGATCCTGATTGATATGCCCGGCCTTGATCACGTCGTCGTACTTCAGTGACGGCGAATCAAGCTTGTAGCTGTTGTAGGGGATATACATCTCCTTCTTGCCGACCAGTTGCCAGTCGTAACGATCTGGCGCCCCGGAGAACAGGTCGAAGTTGTCGGCGGTACGCATACCATCGGCGGCAGTACCTGGGCCGTCATAGGCCACCTGCGGAGCGCGGCGCACGCGGCGCTGACCGGCGTTGTAGATCCACGCCAGGCGCGGCTCCTTGACCTGGTCGATGGTCTCGTGAACCAGCAGCACGTTACCGGCCAGGCGTGATGGTGCAGTCACTCGCTGCTTGAAATACAGCAGCACATTACTGCCCTTGGCCGGATCAAGGTCGGGCATATCTGCCGGGAAAGCTACTTCGTCCTCGAACTTCACCAAGCTGTAAGAACCATTGGTTTGTGGTGTGGCCTGCGTAACCACTCGACGGGTGTTACCGCCGCGGTAACGGGTAATGTGATTCCAGATCACCTCAACACCAGTCTTGGGAATTGGAAAGGCGTAGTAGCGACTGGCATTAAAGTTCTGCAGGCCGTTACCACCATCAACCGGCGTGGTATTCAGCGCACTGACCTTGGCCGCATCACCAATCCTTGCCGGCACGGCAGTGGAGCGGTGAGTGGGGTAAACCGGAATCTTGTAGCTATCCGAGTAGCGCGTGAGCATGGCCATCTGGCCGGCTGATAGCTTGTCTTTGTACTGCTCAGCATTGGCTGCGGTAATGGTGAAGAGCGGTTGCTCGCTGGCATATGGGTCTGCGAGAAAGCCCTTGTCATCAACAGCCGCCGCGCTGGTAGAAAGGCCGCCATCCCAGGCCGGAATACTGCCTTCGGCATTACCGGCCATTTCCCCGCCCAGTGGCGTCAAGCTGGTGCCCAACTGAGCCGCTTCTTGTTCAGACACTGCGGCCATTACGCTGCTGGCTAACAAAGTCAGCGCCAGCGCCCCTGCTTGCAGGATTCTTGTGTTTTTCATGGTGTACGGATCCTTTGCACTGCGTTGATCAGAAGTTCACACCAAAGCTCAGGGCAACAAAGTCACGGTCGACGTTGGTGTTGTAATCACCACCAAAGAAGTCGGTGTAACTGAGGCTGGCGTTATAGGTGTTCTGGTAGTCGGCGTTCAGGCCTAGGCTCACCGCCTTACTGCCCTCGCTAAAGTTGGGGCCATAACCATCGACGTCATGCGACCAGGCAATGCTCGGCGTCAGGTTGATCCCGGCGAAGACGTTGCTGTACTCGGCACTAGCACGCAGGCGGTAGCCCCAGGAGCTGCTGGTAAAGAAACCATCGTCATTACACTGATCAGGGTTGGCGGTATTCACCCCGGCGGTACAGGTCGTATTGGGGGTGAGCTGACCAATGCCATAGACAGGATCGCGGCCGAAGCGCAGCTCACCCACATCATCACTGATGCCACTGACGTGGTTGTAACCCACCTCACCCAGCAGAGTCAGGCGACTGGCACCGAGCACCCGGTCGAAAAACTGCACCGCGGTGACTTGCGCCTGGGTCACCGGCTTGCGCACGTATCCGGCAATTTCCTCACCCACTGCATTTCGCCCATGACCACTGGTAAATACCGGTGAGAAACCCTGCCGAAGGGAAGCAAAGGTCATATCAGTGGAGTTAATGCCGATTGGCATATTCGGCCGGTAACTGAGTTCACCCGACAACGCCGTGCCTTCGATATTGGTCTGGAAACTTACGCCATACAGGCGAATATCCTCCGGGTATTCCAGAAAGTAGCGAGCAGCCTGTGGTGCCCCAGTACCAACAATGATGCTGCCGCTCGGGGTACGGCTGTGATAATTCATCGCATACAAGCCGAACTCAGTGTCGTTCAGCGACTCGGCAAACCAGCGCAAGGCAACGCCGAACTGGCCGCTGTCGCGAGCATCACGATCACCCGCGCGCGGAATGAAGACCGGATTACCGGGCGCACCGGTGTTATTTGACGCGTCAGGCGCAACGTCGGCCCCGGCTACAACCAGGCGATCATTACAGCCATCGGCGGCCGTGTCGCTGGGTGCAAAGAACGTCCCGCAGTTATCAATAACGGTCTGGTCCCACTCCAGCTGATAGAACGCTTCCATGCTGATGGTGTCGGTCAAGCTCTGCGATACATAGAGCATGTTGACCGGAATCAACCCCTCCTTGATCTCCGCCCCAGGCCGGCGGAACGCTGCAGCATCCACAGGGTTGATCGAGTTGATCGAGTTACCGATAAAGGTGCTCTCGCCCCAGCTGACTACTTGCTTACCAACCCGCACACTGCCGGGCATGCTGCCCAGGTTGTAGTTGTGGTAGATGAACGCATCAAGGATTTCCGCTCCTGAGGCCTGTGCCGCCGTCTTGCGGTTGTGGTCGTCGATGTCATACAGCAGACGGCTTTCGTCCTTGGTCTCGAAGTCGTACCAATACTTGCCGCGAATAAACACACCGGTATCGCCGTACTTGAGTTCAAGGTCATGGATACCCTTGAAGATCTTCGAGAAGGTTTCGCCCTTTTTGAAGTTCAGACGCCCATCATCGTTCGTCTGTGAGGAGGCCTTGCCGCCATTACGTGTGCCGATGAAATCCGGATCAGCCCCACGCACACTCCAGCTGGCCCCCACCGACAGTGATGAGTCGAACTGCGCTTCGACCTCACCAATATTGAACGTTACGGCCTGGACAGGCGCGACACAGCCAACAGCAATGGCAACCGCCAAAATGCTGGGCTGGAAGATGGCATGTCTTGTTGTTGTTCTCATGCGGCTCTCCTGGAAAGCGGGTTTCGTGTTGAGGCCCCACGCTACCCAGGCGCCTTGAGCGGGATAAGCGCCCGAAAGAGGTATTTGCCCTGTCAGCCGAAAGAGTGAATACGCCTCTAAAAAGCCGCTCAGCGCCCGGCCCATGGACCATTTCAATGGCGCTTTATAGGGCGGGTGAATGGCCCAGCCGGTTCGGCGCGGGAGTTCGCCATGGCTGGCGTTGCAACTCAGGCCGCACTGCAGCGCCAGCAACGGCACTGCAGCGCGGAATCTATCCGGCAGCCGTACCGATTTAAATACACTGTATTGAAAGCGACACGAAGCGTTCAACCCGCGACGCCAGAACCTTTGCGCCGTGCTTTGCGAATGAATCAGCCACGCCTGTATCGAAATCACTACAACAGCTGCAGAAGCAAATCCCGAAAAATAACTTAAGCCATTGTTTTTATTGATAAAAATAACAATGGCACCTACCTTGCTATGGTCTTTACACCTTCCGATCGTGCCCGGCACGAGCGTCCAGCACATCGCCCCCAACAGAAAGGGCGAGTCACCACCCTTGAGGAGTTCACATGAGCGAATTGCGTTTTACCGTTGAGCACGAATGGCTGCGTCAGGATGCCGATGGTCTGGTTACCGTGGGCATCACCGCCTATGCCCAGGAAGCCTTGGGGGACGTGGTGTTCGTGCAGTTACCAGAGGCCCAGAGCTACGCCGAAGGCGACGAAGTGGCCGTGCTGGAATCGGTAAAAGCTGCGAGCAATATCGCCATGCCGCTGGACGGTGAGGTGGTTGAGGTCAATGGCGAGCTAGAATCCAGCCCTGAGCTGGTCAACGAAGATCCCCTGGGCAAGGGTTGGTTCTTCCGTTTCCGTCCGGCCAATGCCAGCGCGGTAGCCGACCTGCTCGATCAGGCCGCCTACGAGCGCCTGCTCAACGCCAATGCTGACGCCTGAGAGATTGCAATGACCAAGCTGACCACCCAGAACGAATTTATCGCCCGGCATATCGGCCCACGTGAGACCGATACCGCCGCCATGCTCGAACTGCTCGGCTATGCCAGCATCGACGCGCTGACTGATAACGTCATCCCCGAGAGCATCAAGGGCACCAGCGTGCTGGGTGCTCAGCCGGGCCTGTCGGAAGCCGACGCGCTGGCCAAGATCAAGGCCATCGCAGGCAAGAACCAGCAATTCAAAACCTACATCGGTCAGGGCTATCACGGCACCCACACGCCAAGCCCGATCCTACGCAACTTGCTGGAAAACCCGGCCTGGTACACCGCTTACACCCCTTATCAGCCAGAGATTTCTCAGGGCCGCCTGGAGTCTTTGCTGAACTTCCAGACGCTGGTCAGCGACCTCACCGGTATGCAGATCGCCAACGCCTCGCTGTTGGATGAAGCCACCGCCGCCGCCGAAGCCATGACCTTCTGCAAACGCCTGTCGAAGAACAAGGCCAGCAACGCCTTCTTTGCCTCGCAGCATTGCCACCCGCAAACCCTCGACGTGCTGCGCACCCGCGCCGAGCCGCTGGGTATTGAAGTCGTGGTCGGCGATGAAGCGGCGATCAGCGACGCCAGCGCCTACTTCGGCGCCCTGCTGCAATACCCGGCAAGCAATGGCGATATCTTCGATTACCGCGAGCTGGTCGAGCGCTTCCACGCCGCCAATGCCCTGGTCGCCGTCGCCGCCGACCTGCTGGCCCTGACCCTGCTGACCCCGCCCGGCGAATTCGGCGCCGACGTCGCCCTGGGCAGCGCCCAGCGTTTCGGCGTGCCGCTGGGTTTCGGCGGCCCGCACGCCGCCTACTTTGCCACCCGCGATGCGTTCAAGCGCGATATGCCAGGCCGCTTGGTTGGCATGTCGGTCGACCGTTTCGGCAAGCCGGCCCTGCGCCTGGCCATGCAGACCCGCGAGCAGCATATCCGCCGCGAGAAGGCCACCAGCAACATCTGCACCGCCCAGGTGCTGCTGGCCAATATCGCCAGCATGTACGCGGTCTACCACGGCCCCAAAGGCCTGACCCAGATCGCTCAGCGCACCCACCAACTGACTGCGATTCTTGCCCAGGGCCTGAGCAAACTCGGCCTGAGCGTGGAACAAACGCACTTCTTCGACACCCTCACCGTCGCCAGCGGCGCACGCACTGCGCACCTGCACCAGCAGGCCCGTGAGATGGGCATCAACCTGCGCGAGATCGACAGCCAGCGCCTCGGTCTGTCGCTTGATGAAACCACCGACCAGGCTGCCATCGAGCGCCTGTGGGAAGTCTTTGCCGAGCCGGGCCATAGTCTGCCGGACTTCGCCGAGCTGGCCGCCAGCGTCGCTTCGCGCCTGCCCCAGGGCCTGCTGCGGCAAACGCCGATCCTGCAACACCCGGTGTTCAACCGTTACCACTCGGAAACCGAGCTGATGCGTTACCTGCGCAAGCTCGCTGACAAGGACCTGGCGCTGGACCGCAGCATGATCCCCCTGGGTTCGTGCACCATGAAGCTCAACGCCGCCAGCGAAATGATCCCGGTGACCTGGGCCGAGTTCGGCAACCTGCACCCCTTCGCCCCCGTCGAGCAGAGCCAGGGCTACCAGCAACTGACCGACGAGCTGGAGGCCATGCTCTGCGCGGCCACCGGTTACGACGGCATTTCCCTGCAGCCCAACGCCGGCTCCCAGGGCGAGTACGCCGGCCTGCTGGCCATTCGTGCCTACCACCTCAGCCGTGGCGATGATCAGCGCGACATCTGCCTGATCCCGCAATCGGCCCACGGCACCAACCCGGCCACCGCCAGCATGGTCGGTATGCGCGTGGTGGTGACCGCCTGTGACGCCCGCGGCAACGTCGACATCGCCGACCTGCGCGCCAAGGCCGAGGAGCACAAAGAGCGCCTCGCCGCGCTGATGATCACCTACCCCTCGACCCACGGCGTGTTCGAGGAAGGCATCCGCGAGATCTGCCAGATCATTCACGACAACGGCGGCCAGGTGTACATCGATGGCGCCAACATGAACGCCATGGTCGGCCTCTGCGCCCCAGGCCAGTTCGGCGGCGACGTCTCGCACCTGAACCTGCACAAGACCTTCTGCATCCCCCACGGCGGTGGCGGCCCAGGCGTCGGTCCGATTGGCGTGAAAGAGCACCTGATTCCCTTCCTGCCCGGCCACGGCCAGATGGCCCGTAAGGAAGGCGCCGTCAGCGCCGCGCCGTTCGGCAGCGCCAGCATCCTGCCAATCACCTGGATGTACATCAGCATGATGGGCGGCGAAGGCCTCAAGCGTGCATCGCAGATGGCGATTCTTAACGCCAACTACATCGCCCGGCGCCTGGAAGAACACTACCCGGTGCTCTACACCGGTGAAGGCGGCCTGGTGGCCCACGAGTGCATTCTCGACATCCGCCCGATCAAGGACAGCAGCGGTATCAGCGTCGACGACGTGGCCAAGCGCCTAATCGACTTCGGCTTCCACGCCCCGACCATGTCCTTCCCGGTAGCCGGCACGCTGATGATCGAGCCGACCGAAAGCGAGTCCAAGGAAGAGCTGGACCGCTTCTGCGACGCCATGATCGCCATCCGCGAGGAGATCCGTGCGGTCGAACGCGGTGAGCTGGACGCCAACGACAACCCGCTGAAAAACGCCCCGCACACCGCCCTGGAACTGGTCGGCGAGTGGACTCACCCGTACAGCCGCGAACAGGCCGTGTACCCCACCGCGACCCTGATCGACGGCAAGTACTGGCCACCGGTCGGCCGCGTGGACAACGTGTTCGGCGACCGCAACCTGGTCTGCGCCTGCCCGTCCATCGAGGCTTATCAGGACGCCTAAGGCGGCTCGGCGCCACTCGCTGCAGCGCGTGGCGCCCAACGGACTTATGTAGGAGCGAAGGGGGCGCCTAGCCTTTATTCGCGATGGCGTTGTGATGCCGTTGAGGATTTATCAATGGCATCACGATTTTCGCGAATAAATTCGCTCTACAGTCACGTTTTGCCCAGCGGAGTACAGCATGTCACTCAGCGTTTTCGATCTATTCAAAATCGGTATCGGGCCGTCCAGCTCGCACACCGTCGGCCCCATGCGCGCCGCAGCCCGGTTTGCCGAGGGGTTGCGCGACGATGGCCTGCTCGACCAGACCCATAGCGTCAAAGCCGAGTTGTACGGCTCACTCGGCGCCACCGGCAAGGGCCACGGCAGCGACACGGCGGTGCTCCTGGGCCTGGAAGGCGCGCAACCGGACACCGTAGAGATCGCCAGCGTGGCGCCACGCCTGGCCGTCATCCGCCAGCAGGGCGAACTGAATCTGCTGGGGACGCGCACGATCCGCTTTATCGAAAAGGAACACCTAGCGCTGATTCGCAAGCCGCTGGAGTTCCACCCCAACGGCATGATCTTCCGCGCCTTCGACGCCTCGGGTTTGCAAATTCGCGAGCGCGCCTTCTATTCGGTGGGCGGTGGTTTCGTGGTCGATGAACAAGCGGCTGGCACTGATCGTATCGTCGAAGACCGCACGCCCCTGCAATACCCCTTCACCACCGGCAAGCAACTGCTGGCCCACTGCGCCGAGCACCAGCTGTCGATCAGCCAGGTGATGCTGGCCAACGAAAGCGCCTGGCGC
This sequence comes from Gammaproteobacteria bacterium, assembly GCA_018827205.1. Taxonomy (GTDB): domain Bacteria; phylum Pseudomonadota; class Gammaproteobacteria; order Pseudomonadales; family Pseudomonadaceae; genus Aquipseudomonas. The sequence goes on from JAHJXZ010000007.1 coordinate 26,588, forward strand.
AGCGAAGCCGAAACCCGCGCCGGCCTGCTGCACATCTGGCAGGTGATGCAGGACTGCGTCAGTGCCGGCTGCCAGAACGAGGGCATCATGCCCGGCGGGCTCAAGGTCAAACGCCGCGCCGCCGCCCTGCACCGGCAGCTGTGCAAAAACCCGGAAGCGGGCCTGCGTGATGCCCTGAGCGTGCTCGACTGGGTCAACCTCTACGCCCTGGCGGTAAATGAAGAAAACGCCAGTGGCGGCCGCGTGGTGACCGCGCCCACCAATGGCGCCGCCGGCATCATCCCGGCCGTGCTGCACTACTACAGCCGCTTTATCCCCAGCGCCAACGACGACGGCATAGTGCGCTTCCTGCTCACTGCCGCTGCGATCGGCATTCTGTACAAAGAGAACGCCTCGATTTCTGGTGCCGAAGTCGGCTGTCAGGGTGAAGTCGGCGTAGCCTGTTCAATGGCAGCCGGTGCGCTCTGTGAGGTGCTGGGCGGCAACGTCAATCAGGTGGAAAACGCCGCCGAAATCGGCATGGAACACAACCTCGGCCTGACCTGTGATCCGGTCGGCGGGCTGGTCCAGGTGCCGTGCATCGAACGCAATGCCATGGGTTCGGTGAAGGCGATCAACGCCGCACGCATGGCCCTGCGCGGCGACGGCCAGCACTTTATCTCCCTGGACAAGGTCATCCGCACCATGCGCCAGACCGGCGCCGACATGAAGAGCAAGTACAAGGAAACCTCACGCGGCGGCCTGGCGGTGAATATCGTCGAGTGCTGAAAGCCTACTGTGTGTGCGGTCACCCAGGCTGCGCGCACCATCGCTGCTAAACCGGTGCGCGCGGCGCACCCTACAGGAAACCCTCATGACTACTGAAACCCTGGCGAAAACTCCGCTGCACGCCCTGCACCTGGAACTCGGCGCGCGCATGGTGCCCTTTGCTGGCTACGACATGCCGGTGCAATACCCGCTCGGCGTTATGAAAGAACACCTGCACACCCGCGACGCCGCCGGCCTGTTCGATGTCTCGCACATGGGCCAGATCCTGCTGCGCGGCAGCGACGCCGCTGCGGCCCTGGAAACCCTTGTGCCGGTCGACATCCTCGATCTGCCGGTAGGCCTGCAGCGCTATGCCCTGTTCACCGACGAAAACGGCGGCATCCTCGATGACCTGATGGTCGCCAACCTGGGCAACGACACCCTGTACCTGGTGGTCAACGCCGCCTGCAAGGACCAGGACCTCGCCCATCTGCGCCAACACATCGGCGCACGCTGCGAGATCGAGTCACTGTTCGAGGCCCGCGCCCTGCTCGCCCTGCAGGGGCCCAAGGCGGTCGATGTACTCAAGCGCCTGGCGCCAGAAGTCGGCGCCATGACCTTTATGCAGGTCGGCGTGATTCGCCTGCTGGGCGTTGACTGCTTTGTAAGCCGCTCCGGCTACACCGGCGAAGACGGCTTCGAGATTTCCGTGCCGGCTGAACATGCCGAAACCCTGGCGCGCAGCCTGCTGGCCGAACCGGAAGTCGAGGCCATCGGTCTAGGTGCGCGCGACTCCCTGCGCCTGGAAGCCGGCCTGTGCCTGTATGGCCATGACATGAGCACCAGCACTACACCGATCGAGGCCAGCCTGCTGTGGGCCATGTCCAAACCACGCCGCGCCGATGGCACGCGTGCCGACGGCTTTCCTGGCGCTGCGCGGATCTTTGCCCAGCAGCAGGAAGGCGTTGCCAGCAAGCGCGTCGGCCTGTTGCCGCAGGAGCGCGTGCCGGTACGTGAAGGCGCAGAAATCGTCGATGCCGACGGCGCAGTGATCGGTCGCGTCAGCAGCGGCGGCTTCGGTCCGACCCTCGCCGCGCCGGTGGCCATGGGTTATCTGCAGAGCAGCCATGTCGCCCTGGATACCGAGGTATGGGCCATGGTGCGCGGCAAGCGCGTGGCCATGAAGGTCGCCAAGACCCCGTTCGTCGCGCAACGCTACTACCGCGGCTGATCCCGCTGCCCTAAACCACCGTCGTGCACAAACACGACGGTGGACTGCGTAGCTGGGGATTATGTGGTGCCCCAGACGGTGGATCGATAAAGCGTGATCCACCCTACGCGCTGGCGTGCTTATGGGGGGTTGCATGTGCCCTACCCTACGCAGCTCAAATACCGACGTCCTGCCAGCTACGGCGATTGCTGAACACCTCGCGCTGCATGTCGCGCACATCCACCGAAATCGCCTGCACCGTCGGCAGACGCGCGAGCAATGCGCCGACCACACTCATCGACAACTGTTTCTTCTGCAGCGCCGTGCGTCCATCGAGCAGAGAGGCGGTGACGTGGACGAAATCCGCCTGCTCGCCGGCCACCCGGTAGTGCTCATACAGCTGCACGCGCACCTTGACCTCGGCCGGCAGACAAACGCCACTCGAGACGATGCTGTCATGCACTTTCTGCATCAACTCGGCGGGTTCGATCAGCGCGAGTACCGCGTTCGAGGCTTCGATCAGGCAATGCGGCATGGCGTGGCTCCGGCTCAATTCGTCATACGTTATCGCACAACAAAGATCTCTCGCCTACCTCTTGGCAGCGCGCTACGCCGCGCCTCATCAGCCAGGCTTTCCTGTAGAGCCCTTGTATAGCAATGCCTACAGCTCGACTTTAGTCGCGTAGCCTGTTGACAAGCATCCGCAGGGCTGTGAATAATCCGATCAAGTTGTATGACAACATATGACAAACATAACAATAACAAGCAGGGCTTTACTATGACCCCACTCGCCGCTCGCCATGCAGCACCCGCATGGCCACGCTATATCGACCACCCACCGCAGGCTGGACGATTACGCATCCCCCTATTCGCCGACGGCCAGGATTGACCCGCAGGGTCATCTAGCCCAACGCACCGACGTACCTGCACGACAGATACGCCAGCCGCCCCGAAGGGGCACACCACCAGCCAGCCCAGCGATGTTGCCTTTAACGGCAGTCGGGTGGCGCTCGTATAAAAAATAGGAGCACAACAACAATGAAAGCTACGCACAAAGCCCTTTCGCTCACCCTGCTGGGCGCAACCAGCCTGGCCCTGTTCCTGCCCGCGAGCAGCCAGGCCGCCGGTTTCGTCGAAGACGCCAAGGTCACCCTGGGTCTGCGCAACTATTACTTCAACCGTAATTTCCTCAACCAGACCCAGAGCGGACAGGGCCAGGCTTCAGGCTGGACCCAGAGCTTCATTCTCGACGCCCGTTCCGGCTACACCCAAGGCACCGTCGGATTCGGCCTTGATGTGCTGGGCCTGTACTCGGTGAAACTCGACGGTGGTCGTGGCACAACGGGTAGCCAGTTGACGCCCGTGCATAACGACGGCCGTCAGGCTGACGACTTCGGCCGCACCGCCGTCGCCGCAAAAGCCAAGCTCTCCAAGACCGAACTGAAAGTCGGTGAATGGTTCGCCGTACTGCCCATCCTGCGTGCCGATGATGGGCGCTCGCTGCCGCAGACGTTCCAGGGCGCACAGCTCACCTCCAACGAGATCGACGGCCTGACCCTGTACGGCGGCCAGTTCTGGAAGAACAGCCAGCGCAACGACGCCAGCCGTGAAGAAATGACTTACAACG
>JAHJXZ010000208.1 GCA_018827205.1 Gammaproteobacteria bacterium
CGAGCACCAGCTCATCGCCCTTGTGCAGCGGGCCCACGCCAACTGGCGTGCCGGTGAGGATCACATCACCCGGCTGCAGGCTGAAGTGGCCGCAGATGTGCTGGATCATCGGCAGGATCGGATTAAGCATGTCGCGGCTGTTGCCGTCCTGACGCACTTCACCGTTGATCGCCAGGCGAATACCGATATCGCTAAGGTCTTCGACTGCATCACCCGGCACGAAGGGCGCCAGCACGCAGGCACCGTCGAAGGATTTGGCTGTTTCACAAGGATAGCCCTTGGCCTTGAGCGTGGCCTGTAGGTCGCGCAGGGTCAGGTCTAACGCTGGGGCAAAGCCAGAAATGGCATCGCGCACTTCCTCGGCATTCGGCGTACGCGACAGCGGCTTGCCGATCAGCACGGCGATTTCCGCCTCGTAATGCACGTCACCCTTACCCTCGACCAGGGTAAAGCCGTCATCCAGCGGCACCACACAGCTACCCGCCTTAATAAACAGTAACGGCTCGGTCGGCACCGGGTTGTTCAATTCTTTGGCATGCTCGGCGTAATTACGGCCGATGCACACCACCTTGCCCATGGGAAAGTGGATATGGGTGCCATCGACATACTGATGCTGGTAGCTCACGGGCAACTCCTTATGGGAATGCGTTGCGCTGCTCTTTATGAGAGCAGCCACGTAGAGCGGGTAGCTCCGTCCTACGGTCTGAATAACTGGCCGCCCATGCTGGACGAATTATCACGGGCTGTCGTTTCGACTAAAGGCGCAATCAACAGCCACCAAGCCGTTAGAGCGGGAAGATTTTACCGGGGTTCATAATCCCGTTCGGATCAAACACCGCCTTGATCGCCTTCATATAGCCAATCTCGGCTTCCGAGCGGCTGTAGGTCAGGTAATCGCGCTTGGTCATGCCCACGCCGTGTTCGGCGCTGATCGAGCCGTTGTACTTCTGCACGGTCTCGAACACCCACTTGTTGACGGTGGCGCACTTGGCGAAGAACTCGTCCTTGGACAGGCTCGAAGGCTTCAAGATATTCAGGTGCAGGTTGCCGTCGCCGATATGGCCGAACCAGACAATTTCAAAGTCTGGGTAGTGTTCGCCGACGATGGCGTCGATGTCATGCAAGAAGGCCGGCACCTTGGAGACGGTGACCGAAATGTCGTTCTTGTACGGTGTCCAGTGGCTGATGGTTTCCGAGATGTACTCGCGCAGCTTCCACAGGTTCTGCAGCTGCTGCTCGCTCTGGCTCATCACGCCGTCCAGCACCCAGCCCTGCTCGACGCAATGTTCGAAAGTGGCGAGGGCCGCTTCGGCGACTTCTTCGGTGGTGGCTTCAAATTCCAGCAGGGCGTAGAACGGGCAATCGGTTTCAAACGCCGCTGGCACGTCACCACGGGCCATGATCTTGGCCAGAGCCTTGTCGGAGAAGAACTCGAAGGCGGTCAGGTCCAGCTTGTTCTGGAAGGCGTGCAGCACCGGCATGATCGAGTCGAAGTCCGGGGTACCGAGGACCATAGCGGTGAGGTTCTTCGGTGCACGATCCAGACGCATGGTGGCCTCGACGACAAAACCGAGGGTGCCTTCGGCGCCGATAAACAGCTGGCGCATGTCGTAGCCGGTGGCGTTCTTGATCAGGTCCTTGTTCAGCTCCAGCAGCTCACCAGTGCCGGTGACGACCTTCAGGCCAGCCACCCAGTTGCGGGTCATGCCGTAGCGAATGACTTTGATCCCACCGGCATTGGTGCCGATGTTGCCGCCCAGCTGGCTGGAACCGGCCGATGCAAAGTCCACTGGGTAATACAGGCCCTTGTCCTCGGCGAACATCTGCAACTGCTTGGTCACCACGCCCGGCTGACACACCGCGGTGCGGTCGAATTCGTTGAAGTCGAGAATCTGGTTCATGTAGTCGAACGCCACGACCACTTCACCATTGGCGGCCACGGCACCAGCGGACAGCCCGGTACGGCCACCGGACGGCACCAGCGCGACCTTGTGCTGATTGGCCCAACGGACGATGGCCTGCACCTGCTCAATGCTCTTGGGGAAGGCAATCGCCAGCGGTGCTGGGGCGAAGTGCTTGGTCCAGTCCTTGCCGTAGGTATTGAGGGAATCGGCATCGGTGAGCACCTTGCCGGGCTCAACCAGGGTCTTCAGCTCTTCGATCAGCGCAGGGTTGGTCATCTACGGAACTCTCAAACGATTCATGGTCACCCTGAGCACGCTTCATCTGCCAGGGTAGGTGTTTCGCGGGGCTCGTATGCTAGCATACGCCCCCCGTGAATCGTGCCCCCGAGCCGATCTGCGGGCTGCGGCCGGCGGCGTTCGGCCTCTTCCCTGACACTATTTGTGGGACAACAGGTACTCCGATGAGCAAGACCTCTCTCGACAAGAGCAAGATCAAGTTCCTTCTTCTTGAAGGCGTCCACCAGAATGCTGTGGACACCCTGAAGGCCGCCGGTTACAGCAACATCGAGTACCTCAAGGGCGCGCTCTCCGATGACGAGCTGAAAGAAAAAATCGTCGACGCCCACTTTATCGGCATCCGCTCGCGCACCCAGGTGACGGCTGAAGTACTCGACTGTGCCAAGCGCTTGGTCGCGGTCGGTTGCTTCTGCATCGGCACCAACCAGGTTGACCTCGACGCCGCCCGCGAGCGCGGTATCGCCGTGTTCAACGCACCGTATTCGAACACCCGCTCGGTGGCCGAACTGGTGCTGGCTCAGGCCATCCTGCTGCTGCGCGGCATCCCCGAGAAGAACGCCTCCTGCCACCGGGGTGGCTGGATCAAATCGGCGGCCAACTCCTTCGAAATCCGCGGTAAGAAGCTGGGTATCGTCGGTTACGGCTCGATCGGCACCCAACTCTCGGTACTCGCCGAAGCCATGGGCATGCAGGTGTTCTTCTACGACACCGTGACCAAGCTGCCGCTGGGCAACGCCACCCAAGTCGCCAAACTGCATGACCTGCTGGGCATGTGTGACATCGTGTCGCTGCACGTGCCTGAGCTGCCATCCACCCAGTGGATGATCGGCGAGAAGGAAATCCGCGCCATCAAGAAGGGCGGCATCCTGATCAACGCCGCGCGCGGCACCGTGGTCGAGCTGGATCACCTGGCCGCTGCAATCAAGGACGAGCACCTGATCGGCGCCGCCATCGACGTGTTCCCGGTCGAGCCGAAGTCCAACGATGAAGAGTTCGAAAGCCCGCTGCGTGGCCTGGATCGCGTGATCCTGACTCCGCACATCGGTGGTTCGACTGCCGAAGCGCAGGCCAACATCGGCCTGGAAGTGGCTGAGAAGCTGGTCAAGTACAGCGACAACGGCACCTCGGTTTCGTCCGTCAACTTCCCCGAAGTGGCCCTGCCGGCGCACCCGGGCAAGCATCGCCTGCTGCACATCCACGCCAACATCCCGGGCGTGATGAGCGAGATCAACAACGTGTTTGCCGAAAACGGCATCAACATCTCTGGCCAGTTCCTGCAGACCAACGACAAGGTCGGCTATGTGGTCATCGACGTTGACGCCGATTACTCCGACCTGGCGCTGGAGAAGCTGCAACACGTTAAAGGCACCATCCGTAGCCGCGTTCTGTTCTAAGCGCTGCCGCGATACGAAAAAGGGAAGCTTCTGCTTCCCTTTTTTATATGGCCTGCCATCCATGGCGGCCACCCTTCGGGCCGTCGCTACGCGACGTTAAAAATGGCTCCCGCCATTTTTTGCAAGCGGGGCTGACTATCCTTCCAGCTCTCGCAACGCCGCCTCCGCCGCCGCCAGCTCCTCTTCACTAAACACCTGCACCCCAGCCCGACGCAAAGCCGCAGCAGTTACACCCTCACCGGCGACCTTGATGCCGCTGAAGCTGCCGTCATAGTTCTCCCGATTACCGCACGAGGGGCTGCGCGCCTTGAGCAGTGCCAGTCGGATGCCATGCTGCGCCACCAAGGCCAGAGCCTGCTGTGCGCCGTCAACAAAAGCCGCCGTGACATCCTCGCCATTCACCGTCAGCACAGGCAATTGCCCATCAAGTACTTTTGCCCCCTGACCGCCAGCTATTTCCGCCGGGGCGCGCGGGGTCGGCAGGCCGCCGGCGACTTCCGGGCACAGCGGCACAATTCGCCCCTCGTGCTGCCAGCGTTCAAGCACCGTGAACGGGCCATGGGCGCCGCCGTCATAGCGCACGCGCTGACCCAACAGACAACGGCTCACCAGAATCTTCTGCATTGCTCACTCTCATTCAGTCACCCGCCGTAACACCGCCAGGTTACTGCGCTTACTGGCCGCCGATCAAAGGGACGGGTTACCGCGCAGATTGCCAAGCGCTTCACGCAGACCACCCCATCCGCGCGCAACACCGGCCTATCCTTCGGCGGGAAGCACCCCGGCCCGATGGCGCGTAGGCCAGGCCAAGCACAGACTCTCGGCACTCTAGTCGAGGACGCCCCCATGCATCGCTCCCTTCGCCCCCTTGCTCTATCACTCGCTGCCAGTCTTGCGGCCTACGCCCTGCCGAGCCAGGCCGCCCTGCTGCCGATGGATAACCAGAGCCTGAGCGAAATCAGCGGCCAGGCCGGCATCAGCATCCGCGCCGATGTACTGGCAACCATCAATCAGGTGCGCTGGACAGACGATGGTGGCCACGCCTCGCTGCGCAATGTGAAAATCGACAACGGCTGCGTCACCCCGGCCAGCTGTCCGAATGGCTCCGGCGGCAGTTTTGCCTTCGGCGCCGCACAACTGGGGCTGACCCTGCCGATATTTGGCGTCAACCTGCCCACCCTGAAGATCGATATCGTCACCAACGCCAGCGGCAAACAGCAGTTGCAGCTGACCCTGCCCGACCTCACCACCATCAATGATCAACTGGTGGCCAGCGGTATCCCGGCGCAACGCATTCGTGTGCGCGTAGCCGCTGATATGTACGTCGGTGAAAGCCGTCTGGGCAGCATTGAAATGCGCGACATCACCGATCTGCGCGGGATTTTTAAGGTTTGGGGCCACTAAGTGCCTGCTAACCAACTGCTGCGCTTCGGCCATGCTGCGTAAAAACAGGCTCGATAGATCGTGAACAGGCTCTAACGCTAGGGCTACAGCGGCCCGTCGCCGCGCCTACGAAACCAGCCGGTCAACGACAGCCGGTCACGAGTCGCCGGCAATACCTCATGGGGCATATCGGCTGAGAGAAACACCAGCAGGCTGCCCGCCTGGGGCAGCACATCGCGTATCTCGCCATTTGGCAGATAGAGACGCAACGCCCCGCCCTCCTCGACCTGCCAATCCTGATTGAGATAGAGCACCGCCGAGACCGTGCGGCGATCATTGTCGCGAAAGCGATCCAGGTGCTTGAGATAAAAAGCCCCCGGCGGGTACAGGGCAAAGTGGCTTTCGAAATCCTCCAGCCCCAGGTACAGCCCCTGATTTAGTGCTTGGCGCAGCCCTTCCATGATCGCCATGTACTGATCGCTGGCCTCGTCCTGGCCAGCTTCAAGCCATTGAATGCGGTCACCGCGCACCCCTTCGCTGACCACCACCAGGGTGCCGCGACCAACACTGGCGGGCACCAGCGCACCGGCGGCAGCGCGTCGATGGCACTCTTCGGCCAAATCGAGGGTCAGAGTAGAGGGCGTAAAGAGGGGTTGCAGTGACCAGCCGTGTTCGGCCAGGTCGTCGATGATGCGCGCCAGGCACGCACTCAGGTTATCGCCAGACAGGGTTGTCAATTATTGCCCCAAGGAATGAGTACCTGCATGCAGCAGGACGACGATTCTAGCAGGCCGCGACTGCACCTCGACAAGCGCCCACTGCCCATCGAAAATAGCCGCCTTCCTGAATGGAGTTCCTATGCGCGTCACCTCACTGTTGTTGACCCTGCTGCTCAGCCTGCCGGCCCTGGCGGACGATTACCTGCAGCTGTATCAGGCTGCCGGCTGGCCGCAACAGCGCATGCACTTCAGCGACGCACTGCAGGCCGCCCAGGAACGCTACCGCAACAGCCTGCCGCCAGCGGTGCACCAGGCGCTGGTGAACAACAGCAACCAGCGTTTTGCCGCCGCAGCCGTGGATCAACGCGCCCAGCAGGGCCTGCGCAACAACCTCGGCGAACCGGGCAACGCCTTGCAGTTCTTCCAATCGCCACTGGGGCGCAAGGTTGTCGACGCGGAACTGCTCGCTACCCGCAGCGACCAACTGGCGCGCTATGCCAACGGCCTGCCGCGCAGTGAAGCCAGCGCTACCCGGCGCCTGCTGATTCGCCACTTGGCCCAGGCCCTGCCGGCCAAGGAAGCGGGCGCGGAGGTCAGCCTGGCGCTTGCCGGGGTGGCCGCCGACAGCCTCAGCCAGATGCTCCCCGGCCTGCTCGGTGGTGATAGCGCCCAGGCCCTGCTCAATGGCCAGCGCCAGCGCCTGATGGAACAGATCGGTGCGGATCTGGATAACACCCTGCTGCACGTTTACCGCGAGCTGAGTGATCCGGAACTGGAAGAATTTGTCAGCTTTGCTCAGTCAGAAAGCGGCAAGAGCTACTATCAGGCCGCTTTGGCCGCAATCCGCAGCGGCCTGGCGGTTGGCCAGAGCAGCACTAGCCTGGCCCCAGCCCCGCGCGGTATTTGATTAGCTCAAGCGCTGACTCAGAAACTCGAAATAGCGCTGACGCAACTCGACAGACTCGTTGGCCAGGTGATGCCGCGCCGCGGCCAGGCGCAAAATCTGCGGTGCGGCGAACTTGTCCTGCAGCACCTTAAGGTTATGCCGCCAAGCCACCGTCAGATCCGCCTCGCCCTGAATGATCAACGGGCTGCGTGCACTGCGCGGTGCCGCCTCGATACGCGGCACCCATTGGCTGAGCGCGCCGACCCAGGCAGTCGGCAGGTTGCGCGGTTGCAGCGGGTCCTGGTGATGGACGAAGTCGATAAACGCCGCGTCGCTGGAGTTGACGCTGAAACGCCGGGGAATCTCGCTGACAAAGCGCTTCATGATCCGGTAACTGAACTGCGACCAGCCCCAGGCACGCGGGCGCACCAGCGGCGCCAGCAGAATGGTCTCGCCGATTTCCGCGCCCGGTGCGCCGTTCAGCAAGTAGTCGATCAGAATCGCCCCGCCAGTGCTCTGCCCACACAGGTGCCAGGGCTGCGGCAGCTCTAGCGCTGCGGCTTCAGCCAGCACCGCCTGCAGCACTACCTGATACTCGGCAAAATCCCCAATGCTGGCGCGCGCGCCGCTGGACAGACCATGCCCCGGCAGGTCGAAACTCAGCACGGCAAAGCCCATGCCCAGCGCCCACTCAATCACATGGCGATACAGGCCAACGTGGTCGTAGTAACCATGCAACAGCACCAGCGTCGCGCGCGGCTGCGCCGGCCACCAGACCTGTACGGCGACCTGGTAGCCGGCCGCCTGAATCGTGCCCATGCGGCTGTGCGCCGCCCACGTGTCGCTAAACCTGTAGAACTGCCGATAAGCCTGCTCAGCCGGTGACAGGGCAACGGCTGCGGCCAAGGGTCGCAGACTGGCAATCAGACTTTCCGGCTGAAACGGCGCGGGCATAAGGCTTCCATCGATTAAACGGGTTAGTCACAGGCCATCCAGGCCCATGCAATCAGGTTGCGGATATTCAGCTGTCGCGCCAGTCATGGCAAGCTGCGCGCCTGTTTGCCGAAGGCTGCCCATGACTCGACCCACGCGCAAGACCCTACTCGCCAGCCTGCTGATTCTGCTCTGGGCCGCCGCCATGCTCGCCGCCTACTGGTGGTATGAGGCACGCTACGTGCGCAGCTTCAGCGAACAGACCGCGCTGTTTTACGGTGAACAACTGCGCCTGCCTGACGAGCTGGCCGGCCCCGGACCGATCCGTCTGGTGCACTTCTGGGACCCGGCCTGCCCGTGCAATGTTGGTAATCAGCAGCACCTGGCCGAACTGATCGAGCGCTTCGGCCCGCAGGACGTGAGCTTTTATGCCGTGAAAAAGCCCGGCAGTACAGGACAGCTGCCCAGCACTCTGAGCGCCCTGCAGCCGCTGACCGAACTGGCGGGCAGTACGCAGATCCCCGCCAGCCCGGCCGTGGCGATCTGGGACCGCAACGGCCAGCTGGCCTACTTTGGCCCCTACAGTGAAGGCGCCACCTGCACCTCCAGCAACAGCTTTATCGAGCCCATTCTCGACGCCCTGGTACAGGGCCGCCCGGTCAACGCCAGCAACACCCTGGCGGTGGGTTGCTTCTGCGATTGGCAGAGCAACTAGTCCGCACCTAACGCCCCCCCCCCCCCGCTGCATAACCCGCAGCCTCAGCCTGATGCCGTCACTTTAGCTAAGGCTTGCTGGCGCCTCGGTAAAACTTGTACATAATTCAGCAAAAACTGTACAAGAAAAACTAAAATGTATAACTTTTAAGATGACGCATTGCCCTGCGCTACCAAGGATGACTGCCATACTTCATCAGGATCGCCACATTACTCTCCGAGTCTTTCGCCATGTCTAGCCGTCCTTCCCCTCTTGAGCTGCATTACCGCAAAGCAGACCGAATCATGCTGGGCGTGCTCTGGCTGATGTTTCTCTATTCACTTGGCCTGGCAGCCTGGCACGGCACCTGGGGGCAGGCGCTCCTGGTGGGTGGCGGTACAGTGGCAGTAATGAGTTTGTTGCAGCAGATGATTGCCGGCCGGCGCTTACTGCGTTGTGCGATAGGCGCTGCATTCATGGTGATGTCAGCGCTGCATATCAACCAAGCTGGCGGCATGCTGGAGATGCATTTCGGCATTTTCGTGCTGTTGGCGTTTTTGGTGTATTACCGCGATTGGTTGCCGATTGTGGTCGCCGCCTCGGTAATTGCCGTGCACCACCTGAGCTTCTTTGCCCTGCAATCGCAAGGTGCCAGCGTGATGGTGGTGGCGAATGGCAGCTGGCCGATCATCTTCCTGCATGCGTTTTACGTCGTGCTGGAAAGCGCGATTCTGATTTACCTGGCTCTGCAAACGCACGCCGAGGCGGTCGAAGGTGCAGCGCTGATGCAAACCGCAGAGAAGCTCACCGAACATGATGATGCCATCGACTTGAGCTACCGCAGCGACGCTGCGGGCAAAGTCAGCAAGCGCTTCAATCACTTCCTCGACACCCTGGACGAGCTGGTCAGCGAAGTGATCAAGGACACCCAGGGCCTGCAAAAAATGGGCGATAACCTGGCACAAGCCACCGGTCATCTGCGCAGCGGTGCCGACCGCCAGCAGGGCGAAATCGTTTACATGAGCTCTGCCATGCAGCAGATGAGCAGCGCCATTGATGAAGTTGCCGGGCACGCCGACGGTGCCGCCAGTGCAGCGCAAACCGCCAACCAGCAGGCCGCAGAAGGCAGCCGCTCGGTCAACCATGTGCGCAGCGAAATCGGCAAGTTGGCCACGCAGATCGATGTAACCGACAGCGAAGTACAAGCACTGGCCACTCAATCCGAACAAATCGGCAAGGTGTTGGAAGTGATCCGCTCTATCGCCGAACAAACCAACCTATTGGCACTCAATGCCGCCATTGAAGCCGCCCGCGCAGGTGATCAGGGCCGCGGCTTTGCCGTGGTAGCTGATGAGGTGCGTAACCTGGCGCAGAAGACCGCCAAGTCCACCGCCGAGATTCAGCAGATCATCAGCAGCTTGCAGCAGGGCAGTCGCCAGGCGGCTTCGGCCATGCAGGAAAGCCGCAACAGCGTGCGCAGTTGCGTGCAGGACACCCAGGCCACTGTCGACCTGCTCGGCGCCGTGGCGCAGGACATCAGCGCTATCACCCAAATGAATGAACTGATATCCGCCGCCACCCACCAGCAGGCAGCGGTCAGCGCAGAAGTCAGCCAGCACCTCATCAGCGTGCAGCAAGTGGCGGAGCAGAACCTCAACGACGCTCAGGAACTCAGCAGCGAAGGCCAGCAACTCAGCAAGCTGGCCGAGCGGTTGAGCCGCCTGAGTCAGCGCTTCCGCGTCAGCAGCTAGCCCGGTAGCCCTGCGGCGTAGCACCCTGCCAGCGACGGAAGGCGCGATAGAACGGCGACAGCTCGGCAAAACCGCAGGCACGGGCTACTTCGCGGATCGCCAGGCCGCTGTCGAGCAGGGCCTGGGCGCGCAGACGGCGTACTTCATCGTGGAGCTGACGGAAGCTCTGCTGCTGTTCGGCCAACGCTCGCTGCAGCCCGCCAACGCTGTAACCGAGTGCGGTGGCGCAGCTGGGCAGGTCGCACAACTGCACACCCAGGTTGACCTCCAGCCAGTAACGCACGCGATTGAGCAGCTGGTTTTCCTCCAGTTCCGCCAACTCCACTTCCGCCTGTGCCGAGAGAACCGCGAACAATCGCGGGTTGGCGCTGCGCGATGGCCGGCTAAGCCAGGCGCGCGGAAAGATCAGCGCGTCATGCGCCTGGGCAAACTGCGGCAGCAGGCCGAACAACCGCCGATGCTCACTCAGCCGGCGCGGTTCCGGGTGGCGAAACTCCAGGCCGACCAGGCGGAAACTGCCATCGTTGTTGATGCTCGCGAGCATCTTCTGCAACAGCAGCGCCAGGCACTCCATCTGCTGACGCAGCGAGCCAACACCACGGTAATTGAGGTCGAAGATCAGCCGCGCCTGCTCGCCATCCAGTTCCAGGCGTGCGGCAAAGCCGCCGGATAGGATGTGCTGAAAGCGCACAAAGCTCTCCAGCGCCTGGCCCAGATCGCGGCTGGCCAGTAGCAGATAACCGACCACATCCATGGGCCGTGGCTGCATGGTTTCGCCCAGGTGCAGACCGATATCGGCATCACCGCTGATAGCTTCCAGCGCCTGCCAGAAGCGCGGCGCATTGTCGTGGTCTTCACGGGCATTGAGCAGCGGCGGCGCCAGCACGATGCCCTGATAGGCCTGACGATAGGTGTCGGTCGGGTCCAGCCCCATCTCAGCCAGTGCCTCGTACAGCAGGCGACGCAGGGTCGAGGAGTGGGTCAACGCACTGGCAATGCTGTTATGCGGGTCCTGATTCATACAGCCCTCCTTGATTGACCAAAGACTTTCATCCTTGCTGTATTTGGTCAATGCCGCCGCGACAATCCGCCCGCACAATGGCGGCGCTGATAAAACCTATAACAAGGAAAACCCCATGAAACGCACCCTGACTGCCCTGGCCCTGATTGTTGCCGCCACCGCCGCTGGCGCTTACTGGTATATCGACAGCAAGCAACCGCAACGCGCCGGCGAGCTGCAACTGAGCAATCTGCAGGCCGCAGTCACGGTGGACTACGACGAACGCGGCGTGCCGCATATCCAGGCGCAGAACGAGGCCGATATGTACCGCGCGCTGGGCTATGTGCACGCCCAGGATCGCCTGTTCCAGATGGAAATCCTCCGCCGCCTGGCACGTGGCGAGCTGGCCGAAGTACTCGGCAGCAAGCTGGTCGACACCGACCGCCTGTTCCGTACCCTGGGCATCCGCGAACACGCCGACCGCTACGCCGCGAAGCTGGATATGAACGCTCCAGCCAGCCAGGCGTTGCAGGCCTACCTGGACGGTATTAACCAGTACCAGGCCAACCACCCAGCACCGATCGAGTTCGATGTGCTCGGCATCGAAAAACGTCCGTTTAACGTCGCCGACACCCTCAGCGTGGCGGGTTATATGGCGTACAGCTTTGCTGCGGCCTTCCGTACCGAGCCGGTGCTGACGCATATCCGTGATCAGCTGGGCGCCGATTACCTCAAGGTCTTCGACCTCGACTGGCACCCGCAGGGCGTGGTCGGCCAGCAGCTTGCCGCCGGTGACTGGCAGGATCTCAACGCCATCGCCGAGCTGAGCCACGCCGCGCTGCTGGATGCCGGCCTGCCACAGTTTGAAGGCAGCAACGCCTGGGCCATCTCCGGCAGCCGTACCGCCAGCGGTAAACCGCTGCTGGCCGGCGACCCGCATATCCGCTTCGCCGTGCCGTCGGTGTGGTACGAGGCCAACCTGAGTTATCCCGGTTTCAGCCTGTACGGCCACCATCAGGCGCTCAATCCGGTGGCTTCGCTGGGGCATAACAAAGCGTTCGCCTGGAGCATCACCATGTTCCAGAACGACGACCTCGACCTGATCGCCGAAAAAACCAATCCGGACAACCCCAATCAGGTTTGGTATCGCGGCGAGTGGGTCGAGCTGCAAAGCCGCGAGGAGCTGATCAGCGTCAAGGATGCCGAGCCGGTGCGCCTGACCATCCGCCGCTCGCCCCACGGCCCGATCATCAACAGCGCCCTCGGTGAAACCGTCGGCAGCACGCCGATTGCCATGTGGTGGGCCTTCCTCGAGACCGAGAACCCGATTCTCGACGGTTTCTATCAACTCAACCGCGCCAGCACCTTAGATAAAGCACGCAGCGCGGTGGAAAACATCGAAGCGCCGGGGCTGAACGTGGTGTGGGCCAATGCCATGGGCGATATCGGTTGGTGGGCTGCGGCGAAACTGCCGCGCCGCCCGGCCGGGGTCAACCCGAGCTTTATCCTCGACGGCAGCAACGGCGAGGCGGAGAAAGACGGCTACTTCCCGTTCAGCGCCAACCCGCAGGAAGAGAACCCCGCGCGCGGCTATATCGTCTCGGCTAACTACCAACCCGTATCGCCGACCGGCATGGAGATTCCCGGCTACTACAACCTGGCAGATCGCGGCCAGCGCCTGGACGAACGCCTGCGCGATAACAGCGTGAAGTGGGACCTGCAAAACAGCCAGGCGCTGCAACTGGAACCCGGCACCGGCTACCCGCAGCGCCTGCTTGCCCCGTTGGCGGCTGATCTGCGGGCTGCCGCCACTGGCAGCGAAGAGCAGGCGCTGGTCGAACAACTGCTGAGCTGGGATGGCCAACACCAGGTCGATAACACCGCCGCTACGCTGTTCAACCAGCTGGTTTACCAACTGACGCGTGAAGCCATGGCCGATGAGCTGAGCGAGGCCTTCTTTAGCAACCTGCTGCAAACCCGCGTACTCGACAGCGCCCTGCCGCGCCTGGCCGCCGATGCCAGTTCGCCGTGGTGGGATAAGCGCGGCAGCGACGCCATGGAAAGCCGCGCCGATACCGTCAAAGTCGCGTGGCAAGCCAGCCTCGACCACCTGCGCAGCACCCTGGGCAGTGACAGCGCAACATGGGCCTGGGGCAGCGTGCACACCCTCACCCACAGCCATCCGCTGGGCCAGCAGAAACCGCTGGATAAACTGTTCAACGTCGGCCCATTTGCCGCGCCCGGTGGCCACGAAACGCCCAACAATTTGGCGCAACCGGTGGGTCCTGCACCCTGGTCAGTGGTTTATGGCCCCTCGACCCGCCGCCTGATCGATATGGCCGACGCCAGCACAGCCTTGGGCATCAACCCTGTGGGCCAGAGCGGCGTACTGTTCGATGAGCACTACAAGGACCAGGCCGAAGCCTACATACGCGGTGAGTATGTGCCGATGCACCTGGACGCCGAGGCGATCAAGGCCAACAGCCGCAGCCAGCTGATCCTGCGTCCTTAAGCCAAGGAGAAGGCGATGAAACGTTTGTTACTGCTTTTGCTGATCATTCTGCTCGGCCTGATTGCCATCGTCGTCGGCCGCACCCTGATGCTGCCAGCCGCCGCTTACAACAGCGCGCCGGTCAGCCTGCCTGATGGGCTGGATGGCCAACGCGCCGCAGAAAACCTGGCAGCAGCCATTCGCCTGCCGACCCTGTCGCATCAGGTCGGCGCACCGGCCAGCCAACAGGCTGCCAGCGATGCTGCGTTTACCGGCCTGCGCGAGTGGCTGGCGCAACGCTATCCGCGCCTGACTGCAACCACCGAGCCCTTGGCAACCGGTAGCCCGAGCATCCTGCTGCGCTGGCCAGGCAAGAACAGTCAACTACCGGCCGCCCTGCTGATGGCGCACCAGGACGTGGTGCCCGTGGCGCCGGGCACCGAGGAACTGTGGACTCATCCGCCGTTCTCCGGAGCGATCGCCGATGGCTTTGTCTGGGGGCGCGGCGCCATCGACAGCAAAGGCTCGATGGTGGCGATCCTCGAAGCAGTGGAAACCTTGATGGCTCAGGGCTTCCAGCCGCAACGCGACGTGCTGCTAGCCTTCGGCCACGATGAAGAAATCGGCGGTCACCAGGGCAACCGACGCATCGCCGCGCAGTTGCAGGACCAGGGCAAACGCCTGGCCTGGGTCAGCGACGAAGGCGGCTTTGTGGTGCGTGGGCAGATCCCCGGTGTCAGCCAGGACGTGGCCGTAGTCGGCATCGCGGAAAAAGGCTACGTCAGCCTGACGCTGCAAGCCAACGCCCAGGGTGGCCACTCCTCGCAGCCGCCAGCCTTCAATGAAACCGCCATCGGCCGTTTGAGCCAAGCCTTGCAACGGGTGGGTGAAGCGCCATTCCAGCGCGGCTTCGACGGCCCCACTGGCGACCTGCTGGCCAGCTTCACCCCGGCGCAATCGTTCGGCTACCGATTGATCTTCGCCAACCTCTGGCTGTTCGGCCCACTGGTAGAGCAACAACTGGCCGCCTCCCCGGCCGGTGCCGCGCAACTGCAAACCTCGCTATCACCGACCCTGCTGCGCGCCGGTATCAAGGAAAACGTTTTGCCGCCCAGCGCCCGCGCCACGCTTAACTTGCGCATCCACCCACGCGACAGCATCGCCAGCGTGGCCGAACATGTGCGCAACGCGGTGGCGGATGAGCAGATCCAGGTCAAAGTCATGCCCGGCGGGCGCGAGCCTTCGGCGGTATCCGATGTCAGGGGCGAGGCCTATCAGCAGTTTGCCAAAGTGATCAGCGAGAGCTTCAGCAACACCCTGGTCAGCCCCAACCTCACCGTCGGCGGCACCGACTCGCGCTACTACGAACCGCTGACCGACAACATCTTCCGCTTCAGCCCCCTGCTGATGGAGCGCGACGACCTGCCACGCATGCACGGCACCAACGAGCGTGTGGGGATTGAAACCTTGGCCAATGCCAGCAGCTTTTATTACCGCCTGCTGCAGAGCCTGAACACCCCAGCCAACTAGGCCAAAATCACGCGAGGGGCGCAACGCCCCTCGCACGCGCCAAGGCTTGAGCCACCCGCCGGATACAGGCAGACTGCCAGCAGGACACTGCCACCCAGCGGGGCACGATATGGACGTTGTAAAAAGCCTCAAGCCGGGCAAAAACGGCACCAAACGCTATGTCGAACGCTACGGCGACGACCTGATCGCCGTGCGCTACCGCCACGACGCTGAAAAGCAGATCAGCTACACCACCGTCGAATTGATCGTCGAACGCAAACACAAACCACCGAAAACCCGCGCCCATAAGCCCGAACAGGCAACGGCCTTGGTTTTCGTGCGCATCCATTTTCACGAGAAGGACATCCAATCGGCGGTAAAGCAGGCGGGCGGCAAGTGGCAGCCCGAACAGAAGGCGTGGTTGCTGAGTTACAAAGCGGCCGTACAACTGGGGCTGCAAGAACGGATCATCAATAGCTGATGGTCATATATGGATACGAGATGGCCAGATTTGGATACTTATCGCCAGCAGTGGCAATGGTGTGCAGATTTGGATATGTCGTCTAATTATAGTTAGAGGCCAGCCAAGAATGTACGACTGTTTTGGCATCGGATTCACTGACAATAAATTGATCTTAGTAACAACCGTGATCTATGTGTTGGCACTAGGCACGCCTCTAGCCATCACGTATGTAGCAACAGGATTTAAAGGGTATTTTAAAAGGCAGCTTAATCTTGTGGTTGTAGGCTTTATCGTCCTGCTTAGCGGCGGCTTCTTTTTCTACAATCCAAAAGTCAGCTACATTGCCACAGCATTCATAATCATTAATTTAGGCTTTTCTATTTATGCTGTTATCACACGACACAAAATTGAGCCAAGCCTCTAACAAGGCGCTCAAGTCGTTCGCTTCGCTCACTGGGACAGGCTAAAGCCTGCCCCTTAGCTTAATCGTTAGAGATAGTCATGAATAAACGTGCACTTACCCTAGGGCTACTCATAGCAATTCTAGTCAGCGTAATTTCACAAGCGCTACTACATGGCCAAAAAGCAATCGCTACCGATGTAGCCTTATATACACCGCCCTTCCTGTCTCCATTCTTCACCATTTTGATACAAGCCACATCAATGCTGGCTTGGGCCGTACCTGGAATTTACATCGGCTATTTATGCAAAAACAAACCAGCACAGCACGGTGCAATTTTGGGAGCAACATATGGAATATTACTTGGAGTAGCTGCATTAACAATGCACGTTTCCGAGCTAAGCAGCGTCAATTCCCAATTAATGGCCGCAACAGCTGCTTTAACACAAATAGCAAAATACTCGGTGCTCTTTGCACTAGCTGCTCCTGCCGGCTATCTTCTTGCAAAGCATCGTGCAAATCTCTAACAACTGGTTCAAGCCGTTCGCTTCGCTCACTCGGGACCGGCTAAAGCCGGCCCCTTAACCAAACGTTAGAGGCTTATCTAGTTCATGCGTATTCACATAGATTTTTCCATATTCACTTCCACTCCATCTGCCGAGGGCGTGATATCAGGAAAAATTGAGCTCAGCATACTGCCTCGAACCGGAGAAATCGTTTCGTTTCTTGCCTCACCGAATGAACATAAATTTCCGGCAGCTTCAGGCTTTAATCCGCTGTTGAAAGTCGAAAATGTAATTCATCACGTAAATAGCCAAGAGGCCACACTGGAGCTACAAGACGTAGTCCTTCCAAATAAAACAAGCGTTACTGAGGTCACAGCATTCCTAGAGCAAGGCTTCGGCCTATTCTTTGATCCGGCTACGAAGTAGGCCTCTAACAAATGGTTCAAATCGTTCGCTTCGCTCACTGGGACGGGCTAAAGCCCGCCCCTTAACCAAACGTTAGGTACTACATTGCAAGGAAGCTCTTCAAATTGTGTAATGTCTCCCAAAACACATGGTTAAAATCAATTGTTATAGGTACAGCTCTACTACCAACAACAATTATCTACTTCTACGGCCTAGTATTGGTATTAAGTGCAGGAATAACCATTTGGGTATTTTTACCCGCTGCAGCCTTCGGTTATAGCCTATATTCCGCATGGAAACTCGCACTAAAATATGAGAGCTACAAAAAAACAAAAATACCGAAACATGTAATCCACGGAATCACACTTGGGATAATAAGTTTTTCCGTATTTACTTTTTTAGTTTTTTCTTATGATAAATTCTCATACAAACCGCTATGGCAAAGCATTGCCGCTTTATATGTAAGCGGCGGAGGCCCAGCAATATTTTCTTGTGTACTTATTGTAAGAGCAACCCGTATGAGTCGCACTCATAATAGTCAAAGTACCTAACAACTGGTTCAAACCGTTCGCTCCGCTCACTGGGACGGGCTAAAGCCCGCCCCTTAACCAAACGTTAGGTTTCTATTGCATATGTCAATGTCATCTGTACGAATTGCTGCTGCGCAATCTGTTTCTGTTCCGGGCGACATTGTTAACAACGTTGCTACGCACTGTAATTTCATTACTGAGGCCTCAACATACAACGTTGATATTGTTGTTTTTCCTGAACTATCGCTCTGTGGTTATGAGCTACCGCTAATTCGTGATTACGTTCTTCATCCAGATGATCAAATTCTAGCCCCTATCCGTAAACTGGCCTCTGAAAAATCTATTTCGGTCGTCGTCGGAGCTCCTGTTCTGTCGTCCTCAAATCACATTTATATAGGAGCAATAACGTTTCTCCCCAACGGAAAATTTTCGGTTTACTGCAAGCAGTATCTGCACGCCGGCGAGGAGTATTTCGTGAGTGCTAGCACAACTCCCTGCAAACCATACCAAGTTGGTCGAGAGATTGTTTCTCTAGCAATTTGCGCTGACACTTCACACGACAAGCACCCACAATCGGCCGCAGATGCTGGCGCGTCTCTGTATTTAGCTAGTGTTCTTGTTTCTGACAAAGGCTATGTAACAGATGCCGGCAATCTTCAGCGCTATGCTGAACGCTATGGCATGTCCACACTTATGGCAAATCACGGCGGCCCAACTGGTGGTTACATATCTGCAGGCAAGAGCTCATTTTGGTCACAAGAAGGTGAGTTGATTATCGCAGCGCCAAGTGTCGGTCAGTACCTCGTCATTGCTTCAAAAAATTCGGAGAGTTGGACTGGTGATCTCCGTAAAATAGAAACCTAACAAGCGGTTCAAACCGTTCGCTGCGCTCACTGGGACGGGCTAAAGCCCGCCCCTTAACCAAACGTTAGAAGCGGCTGCTATTTTAGTGGTTTAAATATGCAAGGAAGCATCAATAAAATGCTGAGTTCACACCATCGCAATGATGTAAAGAACGCGTTTCGTCATCAAAAACGGCACCGTTCTTATCAGTTTTGGCACTTAAAAGGTTTGAACATCCAGAATGCTTTGCATCGGCTCGCTCGGCCCATCGCTGGCGCACAGGCCATAAAACACAAGGGTATGCTGTGTGGGCAAGCGTCTGCACACTCGTTGCCCACCACCGTGGTTAGGCTTGAAGTACAGTTTGCGTTGCCTGCGAAATCAATGTCCGACTTGCCACCGCGTCTAACTATAAGTTCAAGTCGTTCGCTTCGCTCACTTGGACGGGCTAAAGCCCGCCCCTTAACTTAACGTTAGGAATCCAATGGAATTAGATCTGCAAAGTATTGGTATACGCACAATCCAAGAGGCATGTGAAAAAGGCTCGTTAATTTTCAATGAGAAAACCAAAATCGATGACTTTAACAGGGCCTGCGACCACATACTTGTACTGCTATCAGATGCATTCCATTGTTTCGAGCGAAAATCTTGGGGCACATGTGTATTTCTTTCAATTACTGCAATTGAAGAAGTAGCAAAAGCAGAAGTTGGAATTTACCGAAGAGAAGGAACAATCGAAAAAACCAAACGTAGTCAAGATAAACTTTTCAACCATCAAGAAAAGCATCGCATGGCTATATTACCCACCGTATTCATGGGTAAGCGTCTAGAAGAAGCTTTAGGGAAAGAAAGGTGTGCTGAGTTACTAAAAGAGGCTGCGCATGGTGAGTTCAGAACTCTAAGAGAATCATCTTTGTACTTTGAGAATCACAACGGCCAGTTTGTAACCCCTGTTAATGTTGTATCTCAAAATAGGGCAAAAGAATTTTTGCTTTTAGCACTGGAAACCGCAGATGATCGACTCGTAGGTTACACAAACCATACTGGAATCTTAGAAGCTAGAATTAACGAGATGTTCAGCGTTATCTCCAATTCCTAACAATTGGTTCAAACCGTTCGCTTCGCTCACTGGGACGGGCTAAAGCCCGGCCCTTAACCAAACGTTAGGTGCCACATGAGCAGATTCAGAAAACTTGTCGATTCCTTTAAACGTAGAAACGCCAATGTGTCTGACTGGTACCAAGTCTCATTTAATGCATTCCAGATTAGTATTTCTGCACAGCCACCAGGAAAAGATTCATGGGAACAGTCAGTTAATTGGGAATCAATTATCCGCGTTTTATGGCAAGGCGAAGGCGGGATAATATCAGATGGTATTTATTTGTTTACGTCTGAGCGAAGTGAAAGTTACGTCATAGCTACGGACGCGAGAGGAGGCGAGAGTTTTGTGAAGGAACTAATAAATAGAAAATATTTTTCTTCGCAAAAATTTAGTGAAGCAGTGCTTCAACCATATGGATCTTACTGCTGGCCCGAAAATGAGCAAACCACCTAACTAGTGGTTCAAATCGTTCGCTTCGCTCACTGGGACGGGCTAAAGCCCGCCCCTTAACCAAACGTTAGGCAGCACAACGTCACATTGCGAGTACTCCATGGCAACTGAACAACCCCAGCTATCTCTCCACGGTTCCTGCCACTGCGGTGCCGTGCGCCTTACTCTGCCAAACCCGCCTGAGGAGGCTACCGACTGCAACTGCTCCATATGCAGGCGTATTGCCGGGTTATGGGCGTTTTACGAGTGCGGCACGGTAATCATTGAAGGGCATCCGGAGAACACAGCTGAGTACATCTGGGGAGATAGAACGCTTCGCACCGTACGCTGCAAGATCTGCGGTGTCCCAACCCATTGGGAGCCCCTCACCCCCAAGCCAGGCGAGAAGCACGGCGTGAACCTCAGGAACTTCGAGTCAAAGCTTCTGCAGTCCGTATGCATCCGCAAGTTCGATGGCGCGGATACCTGGACCTACATGAAGTAAGCGTAGGACGAAATGTTGCCTAACCCTTCCATCGAGCGGGCCCGCTCAAGCAGGCGACTCATGTCTAACGTTAGCAACCGTTAAATAAAAATCCGCAGCATTCTTGCTGCTCGCTCGTCAGGCCTAAGCCGCAGCGCGCAAGACTTCCCGCTGAAAACCCGGATAATGGCGGCCATTCGTTTAGCCCGTATTCTGGTAATCCCGCATGGAAATCAAGGTCAAGTTTCTCGACAACCTCCGACTTGAAGCCAAGTTCGATGACTTCACAGTGGTGGCTGACCAGCCCATCCGCTACAAGGGCGATGGCTCCGCGCCGGGGCCATTTGATTACTTTCTAGCCTCATCGGCGCTGTGCGCGGCTTACTTCGTGAAGCTGTACTGCGATACCCGCAATATCCCCACCGACAATATCCGCCTGTCGCAGAACAACATTGTTGACCCGGAAAACCGCTACCAGCAGATATTCAAGATTCAGGTCGAGTTGCCGGCGGATATCTCCGAGAAGGATCGCGTGGGCATTTTGCGCTCCATCGACCGTTGCACGGTGAAGAAGGTGGTGCAGGCCGGGCCGGAGTTCGTGATCGAGCAGGTGGAAAACCTCGATGCCGACGCCCAGGCGCTGCTGATACCCGCGCTGACGGCTGGCGAAGGCACGCGCATCCTCGGTAAGGATCTGCCGCTGGAAGAAACCATCGCCAATATGTCGGCGATTATGGCCAAGCTCGGCATGAAGATTGAGATCGCCTCGTGGCGCAATATCGTGCCTAACGTGTGGTCGCTGCATATCCGCGATGCGCATTCGCCAATGTGCTTTACCAACGGCAAGGGCGCGACCAAGGAAGGCGCGCTGGCGTCGGCGCTGGGCGAGTTTATCGAGCGGCTGAACTGCAACTTCTTCTACAACGATCAGTTCTGGGGCGAGGAAATCGCCAATGCGGCGTTCGTGCATTACCCGGACGAGCGCTGGTTCAAACCGGGCCCTAAGGACGCACTGCCGGCGGATATTCTCGACGAGCACTGCCTGGCGATTTACAACCCGGACGACGAGCTGCGCGGCTCACACCTGCACGACACCAACTCTGGCAACACCCTGCGCGGTATCTGCTCGCTGCCGTTTGTGCGCCAGTCCGATGGCGAGGTGGTGTACTTCCCCTCTAACCTGATCGAGAACCTGTTCCTAAGTAACGGCATGAGCGCGGGCAACACCCTGGCCGAGGCGCAGGTGCAGTGCCTGTCGGAAATCTTCGAGCGCGCGGTAAAGCGCGAGATCCTCGAAGGCGAGCTGTGCCTGCCGGACGTGCCGCAGGAGGTGCTGGCCAAGTACCCGGCCATCCTCGCCGGGATTCAGGGCCTGGAGGCACAGGGCTTCCCGGTATTGGTGAAAGACGCCTCGCTGGGCGGCGAATTCCCGGTGATGTGCGTGACCCTGATGAACCCGCGCACCGGTGGCGTGTTCGCCTCGTTCGGCGCGCACCCAAGCTTTGAAGTGGCGCTGGAGCGCAGCCTGACCGAACTGCTGCAAGGCCGTAGCTTTGAGGGCCTGAATGATCTGCCGGCGCCGACCTTTGAAAGCCAGGCACTGATGGAGCCGAACAACTTCGTCGAGCATTTCATCGACTCCAGCGGCGTGGTGTCGTGGCGCTTTTTCAGTGCGAAAGCCGACTACGAATTCGTTGAGTGGGACTTCTCCAGCACAGGCGAGCAGGCCAACGCCGAGGAAGCCGCGACCTTGTTCGGCATTCTCGAGGCCATGGGCAAAGAGGCCTATATGGCGGTGTACGAGCACCTGGGCGCCACGGCCTGCCGCATCTTGGTGCCAGGTTATTCGGAGATCTACCCGGTTGAGGATCTGATCTGGGACAACACCAACAAGGCGCTGCTGTTCCGCGCGGACATCCTCAACCTGCACAGCTTGAATGATCGCGGCCTGAAATCCCTGCTGCGCAATCTGGAGAACAGCGATGTCGACGATTACACCGATATCACCACGCTGATCGGCGTCGAGTTCGACGACAACACGGTGTGGGGCCAGCTGACCATTCTGGAATTGAAGCTGCTGATCAACCTCACGCTGAAGAAGTACGACGACGCCAAGGAGCTTACCGAGGCCTTCCTGCAGTACAACGACAACACCGTCGAGCGCGGCCTGTTCTATCAGGCGCTGAATGCCGCGCTGGAAGTACAGATGGACGACGACCTGGCGATGAGCGACTTCGAGCCTAACTTCCGCCGTATGTTCGGCAACGAGCGCATGGACGCGGTGCTGGGTTCGCTGGAGGGCAGTGTGCGCTTCTATGGCCTGACACCGACCAATATGCAGCTGGACGGGCTGGATCGGCATCTGCGCCTGGTGGAAAGCTACAAGAAGCTACATGCGGCGCGGGCCAGGGCGGCGAACATCGGTTAAGGCTTCGGCCAAGGCAAGGGACACGATGGAACTGATAGAGCACGAGTGGTCACGAATCATCGAGATGGCTTGGGAAGACCGCACGCCCTTTGAGGCGATAGAAAGCCAATTCGGCCTGAGCGAAACCCAGGTGATCGCATTGATGCGCCGCAGCCTGAAAGCCGGCAGTTTCAA
>JAHJXZ010000209.1 GCA_018827205.1 Gammaproteobacteria bacterium
TCGTCGCGCACTTCCTGCTTGGTCATCATCAGTTTCTGCTTGCTGCTCCAGAGCTGGAACGGCACATCCACCGCCGCGATCAAGATCAAACCGCAGGACATCCAAAGCGCACTCCAGCCAACCACCGTCATCGAATGCAGAATGGCGGAGTCAATTGGCTCATGGACAATCGCCAGTATGTCGTCCTTCCAGGCAGACAACACTGCAACCCCCACCAGCAAGATCAGAATGAATTTGGCTAAGGCCTTGAGCAACTCAACCAGAGCACTGGCCGAGAACATTCGTTTAAGCCCCGCCAAAGGATTCATTCGACTCATCTTAGGAGCCATGGCTTCAGCAGAAAACAACCAGCCACCCAGCGAAATTGGCCCAACAATCGATACGACCAGCAGAAGCATGAGCAGTGGAAACAGCGCCTCAAGTGCAATCTGCCCCGAGGCAGCCAACCAAAGCCCCATAGCGCGCTCATCCATGATCGCCTCGCGTGGCAGAGAAAAGTTGCCACGCATGATGTCCAACATAGAGTTGCCGATACTGCCGCCGAACGCCAACATGCCGCCAAATCCGCCCATGGTCACAGCGAGGGTGTTTAGCTCTTTAGAGCGGGCAATCTGACCCTTCTCACGCGATTCACGTACACGTTTCTCCGTGGGTTCTTCGCTTTTATCGGCACCACTCTCGGATTCGGCCATGGATTAACTCGCCCCCGCCATTTCACGCAAGAATTGCAACGCCTCGGTGGCAAACACCTGGTACTGCGCAAGGATATCGGCCATGCCGATCCAGACAATTACCAACCCCAGTACCAGGGTCAGTGGAAAACCAATGGAGAAGATATTCAACTGCGGCGCGGCGCGGGTCATTACCCCAAATGCCAAGTTGACCACCAACAGCGCAGTAATCGCCGGCAATACCAGAAGTAAGGCAGCCCCCAACACCCAGCTCAACTTATTGGCAATTTCCCAGTAATTTTCTACCAGAAACCCACCGCCAACCGGCAAGGTGAAAAAGCTCTCGGTGATCACTTCAAACACCACCAGATGGGCATTCATGGCAAGAAACAGCAAGGTCACCAGAATCATGAAGACCTGACCGATCACCGGTACCGAGATCCCATTGGCCGGGTCAATCATTGAGGCGAAGCCGAGGCCCATCTGGATGGCCACAATCTGACCGGCAATCACAAACACCTGAAAGAACAGCTGCAGGACAAACCCGAACATCATGCCAATCAGGATTTCCTGGGCGATCCAGATAAAGGCTTGCAAGTTGATGGCATCAATCACTGGCATCGGCGGCAGGGTCGGCATGATCGCCAGGCAGATGGCCAGCGCCAAATACAGACGCACCCGCGCCGACACAAGCTGGGTTCCGATGATCGGCATAAACATCAGCAGCGCGGCAATGCGAAACAGCGGCAGCAGAAAACTGCCCACCCAGGCACCGATCTGCTCGTTGCTTAGCTCGAGCATGTCAGCCGATCAGCATCGGAATATTCATGATCAGATTCTCGGTGTATTCCATCAACTGACGCACCAGCCAGGGACCGGCAAATATCAACACCAGAAGAATAACCAGTAGCCTGGGCAGAAAACTCAGGGTCTGCTCGTTAATCTGGGTCGCAGCCTGGAACATCGCCACTAACAAGCCGACTATCAGGCTCGGCACGACCAGAATCGCTACGATGCTGGCGGTCAGCCACAGGGCACCGCGCACAATATCTACCGCCACTTCGGGGGTCATGGTTAAGTCCCTCCGAAACTGGCGGCCAGGGTGCCCATGATCAACGCCCAGCCATCAATCAGCACAAACAACATGATCTTAAACGGCAGGGAAATGATCAGCGGCGAGAGCATCATCATGCCCATCGCCATCAGGATACTGGCGACCACCATGTCGATGATCAGAAACGGAATAAAGATCATAAACCCGATCTGGAAAGCAGTTTTCAGCTCAGAGGTGACAAACGCCGGTACCAAGATGGTCAGCGGCGC
Source organism: Gammaproteobacteria bacterium (assembly GCA_018827205.1). Taxonomy (GTDB): domain Bacteria; phylum Pseudomonadota; class Gammaproteobacteria; order Pseudomonadales; family Pseudomonadaceae; genus Aquipseudomonas. Next base: position 1,995 of record JAHJXZ010000209.1, read on the forward strand.
ATCTTCCGGGGTGGCAATGTCGGTGCGTTTGGACAGGCGAACAAACAACTCCAGATCGCTTTCGCGGGTCTGCGACAGCATAAAGTTTTTGATTGGCCCTTCAGCCTTGAGAATCGCCTCCTGCGCCGGCATCTGCTCGTTCAGGTAGGGCTGCAGCGCCTCGCGGTTAATCTGGTCGAATACCGGCGCCATGATAAACATGGTCAAAAACAGCGCCAGTCCGACCAGAATCTGGTTAGAAGGCGTCTGCTGCAACCCCAGGGCCTGACGCAGAATCGAGAAGACAATGATGATTCGGGTAAAGCTGGTCATCAGCATGACGAACGCTGGAATAAAGCTCAGCGCAGTCATGATCAATAGGATCTGCAGACTGACCGAATACTCCTGCTGCCCCGCCGCGTCGGTACTCAGGGTAATTGCCGGGATCGACAGCGGGTTGTTGCCCGACTGAATCAAGGTGCTGGCAGTCGGCGGATCTGCGGCGAACGCAAGCGAAGCCCCCAGGCTAAAAACCAACACCAGCAACAAACGCAGCATCAAGACTTGTCCTTCTGATCCTTGCCCAACAGCTCCATCAGGCGCTGGGCAAACTCGGTCGAGGCCGGCTCGGCATCCGGTAAATGCACCGGCTCTTTCAGTACATGCAACGAGGTAATGTTGCCTGGCGTCAGCCCCAGCAACACCTGCTCGCTGCCCACCTGCACCAGCACCAGGCGATCACGCGGCCCCAAGGCCTGGGTTGCCAGCACCTTGATCACCTGACCTCCACGCGGCACGATCTGCTGCACCCGACGCATCAGCCAGGCCAGCAGAAAGATCAGGCCAATAACCAACAGCAGGCCCAACAACAGCTGTACTAGCTGCCCGCCCATGCCCGCTCCGGCAAGGGGTACGGCCGTTTGCGCTGCCGGCTCGGCAGCCATTGCAGCAAAAGGTAGAGCCAGGCCCAGCAGAAGGATTCTATGCATGGTTAGCGCAGCTTCTTGATGCGTTCGCTTGGGCTGATCACGTCAGTCAGGCGAATGCCAAATTTCTCATTCACCACCACCACTTCACCATGAGCAATCAGAGTGCCGTTGACCAATACATCCAGCGGCTCCCCTGCCAGGCGATCCAGCTCAACGACCGATCCTTGATTGAGCTGCAACAGGTTGCGAATGGTGATGTCGGTGCTACCGACCTCCATAGAGATCGACACCGGGATATCCAGAATCACATCCAGGTTCGGCCCTTCGAGGTTAACCGGCAGATTAAATTTCGGGGCACTGTCGAACTCTTCCATCGGCGCACGCGGCGCAGCCGGCACCGGGTCGCTGGCAGCGAGCATGGCGTCGATATCGTCCTGGCCGGCATCGCCGGCCTCAGACAATGCAGCCGCCCACTCATCGGCAAGCGCCTGTTCCTCGGGGGAGCTTGCTTCTTCGCCTTCGTCTACATTTTCGTTTTCGTCTGCCATCGTTTTTCCTCGGCTGGCGTTGAATAGGGGAATTAGCGGTTACGCTCAATGGGGCCAAGCACCTGCAAAGCCAGTTTGCCTTTGTGCGCACCCACCTTGACCTTGAATGAGGGCACACCGTTGGCGCACAGCACCACGCTCTCAGGCAGCTCCACCGGTATCACGTCACCGGGTTGCATATGCAGAATGTCGCGCAGCTTGAGCTGACGACGCGCAACAGTCGCGCCCAGCGGTATGCTGACGCCGAGAATGTCTTCGCGCAGCGCCTTGATCCAGCGTTCGTCCTGATCGTCGACGTCGGACTGGAAGCCCGCGTCGAGCATCTCGCGGATCGGTTCGATCATCGAATAAGGCATGGTGATATGCAGGTCGCCGCCACCGCCGTCCAGTTCGATATGAAAGGTGGAAACCACAATTACTTCACTGGGGCTGACGATGTTGGCCAGTGCAGGGTTCACTTCCGAGTTGACGTACTCGAAGTTGATATCCATGACCGCGTGCCAGGCTTCCTTGAGGTCGATAAAGGCCTGATCCAACACCATGCGCACCACGCGCAGCTCGGTGGGGGTGAACTCGCGCCCTTCAATCTTGGCGTGACGACCGTCACCACCAAAGAAGTTGTCCACCAATTTGAACACCAGCTTGGCGTCGAGAATAAACAGGCCGGTGCCACGCAACGGCTTCATTTTCACCAGATTGAGGCTAGTCGGCACATACAGCGAGTGCACGTACTCACCAAACTTCATCACCTGCACACCGCCCACCGCCACATCGGCGGAACGGCGCAGCAGGTTGAACATACTGATACGGGTATAGCGGGCGAAACGCTCGTTGATCATCTCAAGCGTCGGCATACGCCCGCGGACAATGCGGTCCTGGCTGGTCAGGTCATATTGTTTGACGCTTCCCGGTTCGGCTTCATCCTCGGTTTCAACCAAGCCGTCATCGACGCCATGCAACAAGGCATCAATTTCATCCTGGGAAAGCAGGTCTTGCACAGCCATAGACGGCTCCTGGTTACTGCAACACGAGGTTAGTGAACAACACTTGCTCAACCGTGACCTTGCCGGTCTCTTTCTCGGCCAGTTCCTGCACGCTGGCGGTCGCCTGCTGACGCAGCATTTCCTTGCCAACCGGGGTGATCAGAGAAGCAAAGTCCTGACCGGAAAACAGCATCACCAGACGGTTACGCAACACCGGCATATGTACCTTGAGCGCATCCAGGGCCGCCTGGTCGCGGGTCATCAGGGCCACACTGACCTGCATATAGCGAGCGCGGCCCTGATGGTTGAAGTTCACCACGAACGCCGGCGACAACTCTTCATAGATGGCGGCTTGCTTGACTGGCACCGCAGGCTCAGCGCTGGCTTCTGCCTTGGCCTCTTCAGCACCTGCGTCCTTCTTGCTCAGAAAGAACCACGTCCCCCCCACAGAAAGGCCCACAGCCAGCAGCACGGCAATAACGATAATAATGATCAGCTTCATTTTGCCGGCTGGTTTCGCCTCGGCATCTGCCGGTGCGGGTGCTGCTTCTTTCTTAGCCATGCCAATAATCCGTCGTTATTCGGAGTTCTATCCGTTTTCAAAGGGTTAAGAGCAAGTGTTATGCCAGTCTGTCAACAAACCTGCTCAGTACGAGTGGCCAAGCACCTGAGGGTGATACGGCCAAGGCATCAGATAAACCCACGCCCCAAACAAAATCGCCCGACTCCCACACAATGGGAGCCGGGCGAAATGCAGTTTAGATCAGTGGGCCATGCAACTACAGCAGCAAGCACGCTATGCGTAGTAATCAACCAAGCCACGGGCACTCACAGGCGTCGTGCGCGCTGACTCGGCAACGTTCGAATGCAGCTCCTCATCAGCACCAAGCAACTCACCTGAGGAGCCACCGCGACCTTTGCCACCGTCACCCTCCTGTCCTTGCCAGCCTCGACTGAGCGACTGATCGGAGACGTTCACGTCCAGCTGATTCATGCCCTGCTGGGCGAACAACTCACGCAAGCGGTGCATCTGCGAATCCAGCGCTTCACGCACCCCGGCATGCGGGCTGGCGAAGGTGACCTGGCTCTGCTCCTGGTTGACGCTGATACGGACTTCCAGACGGCCCAATTCGGCAGGATCAAGCTGAATCTCGGCAGACTTGAGGTTCTGGCTGGACATCACCATCACCCGATCCACCACCGCCTCACTCCAGCCCCCCTGCTGCATGGGCACCGGCTGCCCAACTACAACCGGCGCGCGTGCGGACAGCAGAGTCTGTTGGCCAATAGCCTGGCTCAGCGCATTAAGCTTGCTGACAAAGTTCTCCGGCGTGTTGTTCGCCGTACCTTCCTTCAGCGCTTCAAGACCTTTGCCGGTGAGGGCTTCGAGCTCTAGCTCCGGCAGCTCTAAAGCGTCACCCTCTATCGGCAGCTCATCCTGCACCACCTGACTGGCCAACAGGCTCTGACTGACGTTTTGCGCCTGTGCTGAGGGGGTTATTGCCTGGTCGGTCTGCAGCTTTTCCTTCGCACCCATTTCCAGAGCCATACGAACGGCCGGCAACTGGTTGAGCGCATCCAGCTCAGGATCAAAGCTGGCATCAGTCATGCTCGCCGGACCTGAGCTGGTCAGGCTCCCGCTAGTCACCAGTAGCGGCGCGGGTTCTGTGTCCAGCGCCGACTCTGCAGTCTCTTCCGCTGGCAACTCACCGGTTATACCGAGCAACAGCAGTGGATCAATCACCGCACCATCGCTTGCCGGATCAGTCGGCAAAGGCTTGCCGCTATCGGCAACCTCGGCCTGTCCGACGGCAGCTTGTGCCTGCTCATCCTGTGGCTCTTCTTTGTCTACCTTGCTTTCACGCGCAGGTTTTGCAGGCGCTTCACTGCGCTCGGCAGCCTTGGCCTGACGCTCTTTTGCATACACCTGAGAGAAGCTGGAAGCCTCATTTTTATTGGGCTGCGCGGGTTTCCCCGGCGGTTTTGATGCAGCAGCCCTGGGCTTTACTTCAGGTGCCGACTTGAGCAGCAGATCGGGGGCAACGGACATGGATACTCTCCGTTCAGGGTTGGTCGTGCGGAGAGTTTTGCAAGGCGCGGGCCAACTTGGTGGCAGGCAGGTTCAGCGGGGTGAAATGCAGCAATACAGGGACAGAAGTAGCAAGACTAGTGCCGATAACGCTGACGCTCGGACTTGAGAAGAATGCGCACAATCGCAAACTCACGCTCGATCTGCTCAACCAGCTCAGGGGCCTGCTCCAGCTGTTCACGCCGGCCGGCCTCCTCCAGCTGTTTGCACAGCCCAGCCAGCATCAGCGCCCCCATATTGCTGCAACTGCCTTTGAAGCTGTGTGCAGCCAGGCGCAAACTCTGCGCATCAGCAGCCCGCTCAGCCTGGCGCAGCACCAACAGGCGCTCTTCGGAGTCGATCAGGAAGGTATCCAGCAGTACCGGGTATTCATCTTCCATGACGTCCTGCAAAGCCGCCAGTACAGTGCTATCAAGGTGAATATCGGACAACGGCTCGCTCCCCTCGCGTATTGCCCCGGATTATGCCCCAGGCAACCAGGAAAACTCTACGCGCACCCCCGGTTCGCCGTCGCCCCAACTGCAACGCTCACTCAATTGCCTAACCAATGCCAGCCCACGACCGCTCAAACTATGAACATCGCGAGGTTCTGTCGGTAATTGCTGGGCATCAAAGCCCGAGCCACTGTCTTCGACCCGGACGATCAAACGCCCACCAGCGTCCTCAGGCAGTAATTGCAGGTGAAAGCGCACAAAACCGTCGGTCAGCGCGGCCAGCCGCACGCTACGCTGGCGGTAGTACTCGGCAAACCCCTCAGCATTCGCCTTAAGCGCCGAATCCAGGCCCAATACGCCGTGCTCCAGGGCATTCGAATACAGCTCGGCCAGTACACTGAACAAGGCGCCGCCCTGAGGCCGCAGACCCTGCACCTCAAGTAGCAGCTGCAAGAGGAACGGTAAGGGATTGAAGTGACGCAGGGTTTCCCCGCGAAACTCGAAGCTGGCCGACCAGTCCAGTGAATGGCTCTGGCCATTGTCGGCAAATGCCAGCGGCGGCCGGCTCAGCTCAGCGTCATCAACCAGACTGACCTCAAGTAGGGTGACATCATCCTGCTGCTCGCCACTAAAATCGGTCAGCGCCTGCTGGATCTCGCCAAACAACGCCGCTTGCTGGCGATTGGCGGCAAACACCTCAAGCAGGCGCCCTTCCCCGAACAACTCACCCAGCTTATTGCAAGCCTCCAGCACACCATCGGAAAGCAAAAAAACCCGATCCCCAAGGGCCAGCGGATAGACCTCATACTTGTCGTTGAACGCCGTAGGCTCCAGCACCCCCAATGGCAAATGCCGCGACACCAACGGCAAGCGCTCGCCACTACCACGCAGCAGATACCCATCCGGCAGGCCGCCGTTCCACACCTCGACCACCTGACGCTGAAAACTGATATTCAGCACGGTGGCGCAGCAGAACACCCCCACAGGGAGAATGCGTTTGAGCTTGGCGTTGATCTCACGCAGAACTTCGGCCAGGGAATAGCCCTTGGCTGTCATGCCATAGAACACCTCGGCCAGCGGCATCGCACCAATAGCCGCTGGCAAACCGTGGCCGGTGAAGTCACCCACCAGCACATGCATACCGCCTGACGGCTTGAACGCGGCCAGTAACAGATCGCCGTTGAACACCGCATACGGCGACTGCAGATAACGAATGTTCGGCGCATCCAGGCAACCGGAGTGGGTCACTTTGTCGAACACTGCCTTGGCCACCCGTTGCTCGGTGAGCAGGTGTTCGTTGTGCATGGCAATCAGGTCGCGCTGCTGCAGCACGGTGTCCTGCAGACGACGCAGGCGATCCATGGCCTTGATCTTGGCTTCAAGAATGACCCGGTTATAGGGCTTGGCGAGAAAGTCGTCACCGCCGGCTTCCAGGCAGCGCACCAAGGCTTCGCCTTCGGTCAGGGAGGTAAGAAAGATGATCGGCACCAGCTCTTCACCGGCCGCCTGCTTGATCCGCCGCGCGGCTTCAAAGCCGTCCATGATCGGCATCAAAGCATCCATCAGCACCAGCTGCGGACGCTCCTGCTCGAACAGGGCGACCGCCTCCAGGCCATTGCTGGCGGTCAGTACCCGGTGCCCCTGACGACTGACGATGGTCGACAGCAGCATGCGATCAGCCGCGTTGTCCTCGGCGATCAGAATGGACAGACGCTCTGGCATGGCACGCGCCCCGATCAGGCGATATTGAACAGCTGCTCGAAATTCGAGATAGCCAGGATCTTGCGCACATCCGGGTTGCAGTTGAGCAGACGGATCTGCGCACTGTCGCCGCCTGCGTGATCACGCAGCAGCAACAGCATGCCGAGCGCCGAGCTGTCCAGGTAGGTGGTTTCCTTGAGATCTACGACGTAACGCTGCGGGGTACTGTTGACGCGCTCGTAGGCATTGCGAAACTCCTGATGCGCACCGAAATCGAAGCGTCCCTGAATCAGAATGGTCAGCTCTTGCCCATCGGATGAGGGCAGCGAGGTGATGGCCATGAATTACTCCTATAAACGAAAAGACCAGGCCGCACGTTCAGGTGGGCCAATCTGCAGGTTATGCATGATCAAGATGTAGCATCGCAATGCGCATGCGGCAACTGTTTAGGCTGTGTTGATGTGTCACGTTCAATTTCAAGCTAACGACAATTCGCGCTTAAGACTGCGAATCACGGGCGGATATGCGCTGCGAGAGCTCATCGAGTAATTTCTGCTCACGCTTGTCTTCGGCCAGGCGCGCTTCGTCCTGATAGCGCTTGACCAGCTTGCGCAAACCTTCCAGGCGCGCGTAGCGCTGCTGCCAGACTTCTCGCACTTTTTCCATATTGGCGCGGTGCCAGTCGACGCTGTTGCGCTGCTGGCCAATGGCAGTTTCCAGTTGGGTGAGAAAGCGCTGGTAGTTCATCAGCCACTGCCCGGAGACGCCACGCTGCCCCTCAGTGATCCATTGCTGCTGGTAATCCCCGCGATAACGCTCGAGATCCCCCAGCTGCACTTCGGCCTGGCGTAGCAACCCCTGGCAATGGCCCAACTGCAAGGCCGCTTCGCGCTCGGCACGCTCGGCCATGTCGACCACCGGAGCCAGCCGCGCGGCGCGGCTTTGCGCCATGGCTTACGCGCCTGCTGCGGCGGGGTTGAAGGTCGCCGCCAGCTGCGCGCTGCTGTTTTCCAGGCTTTCGTTGTCCTGCAGATTCTGCCGCAAGTACTTGACCATGGCCGGCTGGCGCGCGATGGCCAGGTCGGTGTCAGCATCGCCGCCGGGCACATAAGCGCCAACACTGATCAGGTCGCGACTCTGCTGATAACGCGACCACAGCTGCTTGAAGCGTTGTGACAGGCGCAGATGTTCTGCACTGACCACCTGCGGCATCACCCGGCTGATCGACGCCTCGATATCAATGGCCGGGTAATGCCCCTCCTCGGCCAAGCGACGCGACAGCACGATATGGCCGTCGAGCACCCCACGGGCGGCATCGGCAATCGGGTCCTGCTGATCGTCGCCCTCACTGAGCACGGTGTAGAAGGCAGTAATCGAACCGCCGCCCTTCTCTGCATTACCGGCGCGCTCCACCAGCTTGGGCAGACGAGCAAACACCGATGGCGGATAACCCTTGGTCGCCGGCGGCTCGCCAATGGCCAGGGCGATCTCGCGCTGGGCCTGGGCGAAACGGGTCAACGAATCCATCAACAGCAGCACATTCTTGCCTTTATCGCGGAAATACTCGGCAATTCGCGTGCAATACATGGCCGCACGCAAACGCATCAGCGGTGCATCATCGGCCGGCGAGGCGACCACCACCGAGCGCTTGAGGCCCTCGTGGCCGAGGATCTCGTCGATAAATTCTTTAACTTCGCGGCCCCGCTCACCAATCAGCCCGACCACAATAATGTCGGCCTCGGTAAAGCGCGTCATCATGCCGAGCAATACCGATTTACCCACACCGGTGCCGGCAAACAGACCCAAACGCTGACCACGACCGACAGTCAGCAGACCGTTAATTGAGCGGATGCCGACATCCAGCGGTTCGCTGATCGGATGACGGTTGAGGGGATTGATCGCAGGGCCGTCCATCGGCACCCAGTCTTCGGCTTTCATCCCACCTTTGCCATCAAGGGCGCGACCGGTGCCGTCAAGCACCCGGCCAAGCATCGACATGCCCATGGGTAAGCGCCCGGTATCCGGCAGCGGCACCACGCGGGCGCCTGGGGCTATGCCGGCCAGGCTGCCGACTGGCATCAGGAAGATTTTGCCATTGGAAAAGCCCATCACCTCGGCCTCAACCTGCACTGGGTGATAGCTGTCATCGTTGATCACCAGGCAGCGGCTGCCCAGGGCGGCGCGCAGGCCTTCGGCCTCCAGGGTTAGACCGACCATGCGCAGTAGGCGGCCTTCAACCAGCGGCTGGGTCGGCAGCGCCACGGCTTCGCTGTAACCGGCCAGGCGCTTGGCGAAACTCACCCGTTCAAGGCGCATCAGGGCTCGCCTGATTTTCCATTTGAGGAGCATCCATCAGAGGAGCATCCGCCGGCTGGGCATCCAGATCGGTATGCAAATCGGCTTCCAGTGGGTGCGCAGCCTGTTCACGCTGCTGCTCGAACAGTTGCTTGATCGCCTGATTCAGGCGGGTCTCCACGGTGGCGTCGATACGGCTGAGTTCACTTTCCACCCGGCAGCCGCCGGGCAATAAGGAAGGGTCTTCGAGAATGCGCCAGCTCTCTTCGTGACGCTCACGCAAGGCCTTGATCATCTCGAAGTCTTGCGGATTGACGTGAATACGGATGTTGCCGGTGCCCATCGGCAGCAGCTTGAGCGCCTCGCTGAGCACCTGACGAATCTGGCTGGAATCGCTGACCAACTCACGCTGAATCACCTGGCGCACCATCTGCCCGAGCAGGCTGACCATGGCTTCTTCAAGCTGCTGATCCTGCTCGGCAATCGGCTCAAACAGCTGAGTCATCAGTTGTTCCAGCCCCGCCACCTTTGCGGCCAGAGCGATATCGGCTTCCTGCTTGGCCTTTAACTGGCCGGCATGGAAACCATCCTTCTCTCCGGTGGCAAAACCTTCGTTGTAGGCGTCCTGACGGATCGCCTCCAATTCATCCAACGTCAAGGGTTTGACGTCTTCCAGGGCTACATCCTCACTCTCGGCCGGCGCCTGTTCGCTCGCTTCAACCGACTGTTCGGACGCCTGCTCCTCTTCGCTGGGTTCAGGTGTTTCCACTTCCGGGTCGAAACTGGGCAGCGCCCAGAGGTCGACGCCTTTGAGGTCCTTAGCGCGAATCAGCTCGCTAGGCGGCTCTTTACTGGACATGCATCAAACCATTACCGGCCATGGGTTAAACCATTTCCTCGCCGCCTTTGCCGCCCAGGACAATTTCCCCGGCTTCGGCCATACGCCTGGCGATAGTAAGGATTTCCTTCTGCGCAGTTTCCACGTCGCTGACGCGTACCGGGCCTTTGGCTTCCAAATCGTCGCGCAGCAGTTCGGCGGCGCGTTTTGACATGTTCTTGAAGACCTTTTCCTTGATCGCCTCGTCGGCGCCCTTGAGTGCCAGCACCAGCACGTCCGAGGACACCTCGCGCATCAGCGCCTGGATACCACGGTCATCCACATCGGCAAGGTTGTCGAAGACGAACATCAGGTCTTCGATCTGGCTGGAGAGGTCTTCATCGACTTCACGGATCGAGTCCATCAACTGGCCTTCGACCGAGCTGTCGAGGAAGTTCATGATATCGGCAGCGCGCTTGACCCCGCCGAGCGCGGCGCGGGTGGTGTTGGAGCTGCCGGAGAACTGCTTCTCGAGAATCAGGTTGAGTTCCTTCAGCGCCGCCGGCTGCACGGTGTTCAGCGACGACACACGCAGGACGATATCCAGACGCACCTTGTGATCGAAGTGGCCAAGCACTTCACCGGCCTGATCGGGATCGAGATAGGCAACAACGATGGCCTGAATTTGCGGGTGCTCGTAGCGGATCACGTCGGCAACGGCGCGCGGCTCCATCCATTTCAGACTGTCCAAGCCACTGGTGCTGCCGCCGAGAAGGATACGGTCGATCAGGTTGCCGGCTTTGTCTTCGCCCAGTGCCTGAGTCAGCATTTTGCGGATATAACCATCGGCTCCGACACCCAGGCTGGTCTGATCGCCGACGATATCGACGAACTCGCCCATCACCTGCTCGACCTGCTCACGCTGGATATTGCGCATACCGGCCATGGCCACGCCGACCCGCTGCACTTCCTTCGGCCCGAGGTGACGCAGCACCTGAGCCGCATCGGTTTCACCCAGCGACAGCAGCAGAATCGCAGCCTTGTCGACCTTGTTCAATTTAGTGGCGGTTCGATTTTCACTCATCGGCGTTAATCCACTCTTTCACAACCTGGGCTACGCGGCCTGGGTCTTCAGCGACCAGGCTCTTGATGGCGTTCAGTTGTGCATCATACCCCTCACTCGGGCTCGGCAGGAGGATGCTTTGCGGGCCGCCCAGGCTCACACGGTCCTCGGCCAGGTCACCGCCAAGCGCCCCCATTTCGCCCAGCTCAACATCACCATCACGGCCATCACCCTGGCCTTTACCACCATTGGTGATGTTGTTGAGCACCGGACGCAGCACACCGAATACCAATATGAGGATAAACAGCACACCGAGGACTTGCTTGACCACATCCCAGAACCACGGCTGGGTGTAGAACGGAATATCGATCATCTCCTCGCCCAACTCGGCGGAGAACGGCGTATTGATTACGCTAACACTGTCACCCCGGGTGGCGTCAAAGCCCACCGAGTCCTGCACCAGGCGGGTAAAGCGCGCCAGATCGTCGCTGCTCCACGGTACCCGAGTAGTTTCGCCGCTGGCGGCATCGACTTTGATCTGATCGTCCACCACCACCGCTACCGACAGTCGACGCAAACGACCCTGCTGCTGTTTGGTGTAGCTGATCGACCGATCCAACTCAAAGTTGCGGGTGGATTGCTCGCGTTTGTCCGCAGGATACGGCGCAAGCATGGCCAGGCCGGTGGCCGGATCAATGATCTGTGCGCCATTAGCATCCAATAGCGGCTGCCCTGCAGCAATCGGCCCAGGCACCGCGGCGGCAGCTGCGCCAGCCTGCTGCGGAGCAGCTCCGGCCGCAGGAGGCTGGTTACTCAGCGCACCGGGCACACCTTGTGGCGGCAGGCTGCTGGTGCGCTGTTCGTTAACCTGTTGTTCGCTGCGCAGCGCTGGCTGATCCGGGTTGAACATTTCCGAGGTGGACTCTACCGCGCTGAAATCCACATCCGCCGAGACTTCGGCCTTGTAGCGACCCGAGCCCAGTACAGGCTGCAGAATGTTGTGCACGCGCTGGGTAAACAGGCTTTCCATGCGGCGGCTGTAATCGAACTGCTTGCCGGCCATGGTCAGCTCGGACATTTCCTGAATATCCGAGAGCAGATTGCCCTTCTGGTCGACCACAGTGACCTGGGCCTTGTCCATTTCCGGCACGCTGCTGGCGACCAGATTGACGATGGCCATTACCTGACTCGGCTCCAGGCCACGCCCGGAATATAGCTCCACCAGCACCGAGGCACTGGGCTTGCGCTCATCGCGCACAAACACCGAACTCTTCGGAATGGCCAGGTGTACGCGAGCCGCCTTGACGTTGTTCAAGCTGGAAACGGTGCGCGCTAGCTCGCCTTCCAGGCCGCGGCGGTAGCGTGTGGCTTCCATAAACTGGCTGGTGCCCAGGCCTTGCTCCTGGTCAAGAATCTCAAAGCCGACGCTATTGTCCTTGGGCGCAACGCCTGCAGCAGCCAGGCGCATACGCGCACGGGCCAGGTCACCCGACTTGACAAGCAGCGCGCCAGAATTAGGTTCTACGGTGTATTTGATATCAGAGGCGGACAGCGTCTCCATTACTTGGGACGCATCCATACCGTCGAGGCTGCCATACAGCGGCTGATAATCCGGCTGCTGCGACCACAGCACCACGGCAAAACCGATTGCCACGCTGGCGGCCAGACCGACCAGCAAGCCGATCTGGCGCAACATCGACATGTCGGCGAGGTTTTCCAGAAAGGTCAGGCCGAACAGCGGTTTCTTCGACTCATCACCACCAGTGGTGGCAGGTACGTTTGCAGCGACGGCTTCAGCCATGATTCAGCCCTACCCTTAAACCGGCATCTGCATAATGTCTTGATAAGCCTGAACCAGCTTGTTGCGCACCTGGGTCATGGCTTGAAAGGAGACGCTGGCTTTCTGCGACGCGATCATCACGTCCGTCAAATCCACGCCGCTGGTGCCCATTTCAAAGGCGGTTGCCAGCTTGTTGGAGGCCTGCTGGGTTTCGTTAACCTTGCCCACAGCCTGCCCGAGCATCTCGGAAAAGCTCGGTGCGCCGGGTTCAGGCGTGCTCGCGACAGGCTTCTGACGCGCCATGGCGTCGGCCTGCATGGAACGCATCTCCAGCATCAAGCGATTAAATTCAACACCCTGGCTCATCACTACCTCCACTGGCCGCGGTTTTTTGACGCTTCGCGGCGTTTGCAGAGGTATTGCAACAAGGGTGCCAGATTTCCGAACAGCGTATCGAGCGGCGCAGAACCTACTGTTAACCCTTCTGCGAGCGGATATACAGCGCCTCAACCTTCTCCCGGGCCCAAGGTGTCTTGCGCAGGAAGGTCAGGCTGGACTTGATACTCGGGTCGCTCTTGAAACAGCGTATATCAATGCGCTGCGCGAGGCCGTCCCAGCCGTGCTGGGCAACCAGGGCAGTGAGAATGGCTTCAAGGGTAATGCCATGCAGAGGATTTTTCGGTGATTGAGTCATGCGAAACCTGTACGAACAGCTCGGTTGAGGCAAACCCCGCCACCTTAGCCAAACCAGCGGCCAATCGAAAGCGCAACGCAGTGCCTGGAGTTTATTGCGACCATAAAAAATGGTCGGGAGCCATTTTAAACGCAGCGTAACCACGCCCCTTGCTGGGTGCGCCTATATGGCAGGCAGGCCATAAAAATTGTCTGGGACAATTTCTAACGTCGCGTAGCGACGGCCCGAAGGGTGGCGGCCTTGGATGGCCAGCCATAAAAAAGCCGATCCAACACCTAAGGTGTGGACCGGCGAAGCACTATCGGGTCGCATGCACATCACTGCAGAGTAGCTCCGCAGGGCAACTGAGCGACCAGTCAGTTGCCGTGTATTACGAGTAGTCAGACCGACTGGTATTCCTTCTCGGCTTCGTCGAAGCGCTTGATCATGCTGGCCGAAGGGCCATTGCCGACCTTGCTGAATACCAGAATCGCGATGGTGGCGAAGATAAAGCCTGGGATGATTTCGTACAGACCCAGATGACCAAGGAAGTTCTTCCACAGAATCACGGTCAGAGCACCGACCAGCATGCCAGCCAACGCGCCGTTGCGGGTCATCTGCTTCCATACCAGCGAGAGAATCACCACCGGACCGAACGCAGCACCGAAGCCCGCCCAAGCGTAGGACACCAGGCCCAGTACGCGGTTTTCCGGATTGGCGGCCAGCATGATCGCGACGATCGCGATCAGCAGCACCATGCCACGGCCGACCCATACCAGCTCAGTCTGCGAGGCATCTTTACGCAGGAACGCCTTGTAGAAGTCTTCGGTCAGTGCGCTGGAGCACACCAGCAACTGGCAGCTCAGGGTGCTCATCACTGCAGCCAGAATGGCGGACAGCAGAATGCCAGCAATCCATGGGTTGAACAGCAGCTTGGCCAGCTCGATAAATACGCGCTCAGGGTTCTCAGTCACCGGCCCTGCGAGGTCCGGGTTGGCGGCGAAGTAAGCGATACCAAAGAAGCCCACAGCCACTGCGCCCGCCAGGGTCAGGACCATCCAGGTCATGGAGATACGACGAGCCGCCGGAATCGACTTGACCGAGTCAGCCGCCATAAAGCGCGCCAGAATATGCGGCTGACCAAAGTAGCCAAGGCCCCAGGCCATCAAGGAGATCACACCCACAAAGGTTGCACCCTTGAGCATGTCGAAGTTGGTGGCATCCTGCAGTTCGATGGCAGCAAAAGTGGTATCAGCACCGCCGGTGGCAATCATCACCACAACCGGGGTGAGGATCAGCGCAAAGATCATCAGCGTGGCCTGCACGGTGTCAGTCCAGCTTACCGCCAGGAACCCACCGATAAAGGTGTAGGCGATGGTCGCCGCAGCACCAGCCCACAGCGCCGTCTCGTAGGACATACCGAAGGTGCTTTCGAACAGACGGGCACCGGCTACAACGCCCGAAGCGCAGTAGATGGTGAAGAACACCAGAATCACCAGTGCCGAAAAGATGCGCAGCACGCGGCTGCCATCTTCAAAGCGGTGGGTGAAGTAATCCGGCAAAGTCAGGGCGTTGCCGTTGTGCTCTGTCTGCACACGCAGACGGCCAGCAACGAACAACCAGTTCAGGTAAGCGCCAGCAATAAGGCCGATGGCAATCCAGCCTTCGGACAGACCGGACAGGTATACCGCACCTGGCAAGCCCATCAGCAGCCAGCCACTCATGTCCGATGCACCGGCCGACAAGGCGGTGACGAAACTACCCAGGCTACGACCGCCCAGGATGTAATCGGAAAGGTTCTTGGTGCGCATGTAAGCGATCAGGCCGATCATCACCATCAGCGCGATGTACACCACAAAGGTGACGAGCATCGGAGTATTTGCAGTCATTGAGGAGCTCCCCTCTTGATTGTTGTTATTCCAGCAACAGGGAGTAGCCCCCATCGCCAACGTGGCATTGCACGCCTGCCTTATGCAGGTGAAGCCGCTTACCGCAACCGAGACACAAAGAACCTGTTTACGATCTGCTGCGCGTCAGCCCTGCTGCGTTAAAAACCACCGCTCAGGGTTCTAGCTCGCGAGATCGTAAAAAGGCTCTACAGCCCCAATACAACAACGGGCGCATGCCGCAAGACAGTCGCCCGTGAAAATCCTTTTAATTGCCTGCCAGCGCCTTACACCCGGCCAGACCCGGCGCGCACCCAACGTTCTGGTAAACGTTGCACACCGGTAAAAACTCAACATCACTCACCACGGCCTGCGCAGGTGCAGTTACGGACAAAGTCAGACGGGCTATTGCGGTCACGCCTTATCCTTTATTTGCTCACTGTCTTTATTAGGTCTAGCCCAACTGCACTGGCTTGCCGGAGCATCCTGTGGGCAGAAATCTGCGCACCGCATAAATAGAGGACGGAATTTAGTGGCAGAGGCATGACCGCTTCTTACAAAAAGCTCTGGAGTTTTTGCAGAAAACTCCAGGCGCAGGAACTTCCTGCAAACAGCTGTTTAAAGCTCAAGGCCACAGATTTCGCCGATCATCGCCATCCATCGCCACTTATGCTGAGCATGTAACGGCCATCTAGACTGTATCCATACGCTGGAGGTGTGTGTTGCAGAGCGAAGCATCCGATTACTCAATCTACCGGCGCGTCGTCTCGCAGTTGATGCAGGGCGAAGAGCAATTGCCCAGCCTGCCAACCATCACTCTGGATATCCGCCGCGCCCTGAGTGACCCGAATATTTCGCTAAGTGCCTTGGTGCGCCTGATCAGCCGCGACCCGGCCCTAAGTGCCCTGCTGATGAAACATGCATCCAGCGCACTGTATCGCCACACCCTGGCGCCCAAGACGCTGCATGAGGTAATCGGCCTGCTCGGCATGAGCGAAGTCGACCGAATTACCATGGTGCACAGCATTAAAAGCCTGTTCACCCTGCACAGCCCTGGGCACAAGCGGTTGTTTGTCGATGCTTGGGAGCGCCTGGTGATCAAAGCGAGTACTAGCGCGATGCTGGCCCGCCTGCTGGGCCATGTGACGGCGGAACACGCCCTGTTGGCCAGCCTGCTCAGCGAAGTGGGTACCCTCGCCGTACTGTCGGCATTCAGAGATGAAAGCGTAACGCCCTCCAGCGAGCTGTATTACAAGCTGTGCCGCGAATACAGCAAATCACTCGGCATCATCGTGCTGAAGAAATGGTCAGTGGATAACGAATATATCGAGATCATCCGCGATACCGGCAACTGGCAGCACAGCCCGGGGCATAGCCTGCAACTGCTGGATCTGGTCAACCTGGCGCTCTACCACGCCATTAAGGAACGCACCCCAGATGCCGACCTGCCGCCACTGCAGGAACTGGCCGCCTACCAGAAGCTGATGCCGCCGCAGGACTTTATCGGTGAGAACGGCGAACTCAGCCTGGTAATCAGCCACCGCGACGATATTCTGGCGATAGCGCAAACCTTGCGCTGAAGCCTTAGCCCAAGAACCGCTTTACGATCTCGCGAGGTAGAGCCATGCAAGGCGCTACGCCGGTCACAGCCTCCGGCTGGTCAATACGGCGAGGAAGCGGATTGGGCTCGCATCCGAGCCTGTTTTTAACGCAGCAGGGCCGACGCGCAGCAGATCGTAAAGAGGTTCTAACGATCAATAACCTGCGCGCGCATGGGCGCAAGCCGGGCCAGCAGGCGGTTCTGCGCTGGCATAGGTACGCCCTGGGCGCTCATTGCATCCTGCAGGTTTTCCACCAGGGCATTGAAGTCGCTGGGCGTGAGATTCTGGCCCTTGTGGCTTTCTTCCATGCTGTCGCCGGTGTAGGTGCACGGACCGCCTGCTTCGAAGCAGATCTGCTCCACCAGCTTGTCGCGCAGGCGCACAATGTCGATGTTCTCGAAGTGCCGGCCGATGCGCGCATCGGCCGCAATATTCAGCAGCATGCCTTCAACAATGCGGGTAATCCCGGCCTGCTCGCCCAGGTCACGGTACAGGCTGCCGTCTTTGGGCGGCTGCTGGGCGCAGGCCGTCAGAGTCAGAACAAACGCCAGCAACAGACTGCGCATAGTTAAAAACTTCCTTGCACGGACAGGTAGACACCATCCTGATTATCCAGCGTGGCGATTTCACCCAGGCGCGCATAGGCCAGCACCACGGCTAGATTCTTGTTGGGGAAATAACCGAGAAACAGGTCGGCCCAGTCACTTTCGCCGGCAAAGCTTAAGTTGTCCGGCTTCTCGCGGTATTCCACACCCAGCGCCCAGCGCGGGTTGAACAGTACGGCTACGGAACCTTCCTTGAGCACCGAGTGACGATCACGGCGGTCGCCACCAAACCCCAGCAGGCCCAGTTCGTTAGCTCGACTATAACGAATGCCGCCGTTAAGCAGCAGGTTGTAGCCAAAGGCGCCGCCGAGAATCAGCCGGCTGGCAGTGATATAGCCCTCGGTGTCTTCACTACGTTGCGCGCCCACCAGGCTAGGAATCAAAAAATCCTTCTGCCGTTTGTGCTGAATACCCAATGACACTTGCGGCAGCTGGTCGTAGATCAGGTCACCGAACAGGCGCACCTTGAGGCCGAAGACATCCTGACTCAGGCTGTTTTCCGGCAGGTTAAGGTTGCGCGCCAGGGTACCCAGATCAAAGCGTTGGCGGGCGTAGGACAGCTCAATACGGTTATCGAACGCCACACCAATACCGGCCACATCCAGGCGGTAATCGCCGGTTTCCACCCGCGTGGCGAATACATCCGCGCCCCACTCGCCGCGCTCACCATAGCCGGAAAGCACCGCCCAGGGCGTAATCCCACCACCGGCCGCGCCTTCAATGCTGCTGGCGCCACCGGTGGCCAGCAGGCGGCCATCGGCCAAGGCCAGGTTGGCCAGCAGACCGAGCAACAGGGCAAGGCAGCGCGGCAGTTGAGTCATGGTCAATGCACCAGGGTCGAGGCGGCGGCGGTGTATTGCGCAATCCAGGTTTCAAAAGCTTGCGCCGCCAACGGCCGGCTGATCAGGTAGCCCTGAGCGGTATCACAATGCCAGCGCCCGAGCAGTTGCAGGCTACGCTCGAATTCGACGCCCTCGGCCACGACCTTGAGGCCCAGGCTGTGGCTCATCTCAATGGTCGAGCGCACGATTACCGAGTCCTCGCTGGCATCGTCCAGGTCACGGATAAACGACTGATCGATCTTCAACTCCTGCACCGGCATGCGTTTGAGCTGCGTCAGTGAAGAATAGCCCGTGCCAAAGTCGTCTACCGACAGGCTGATGCCGCACGCCCGCAGACCATGCAACACCTGCAGGGCAAGCTCGGGATTAAGCATCACCCCGCTTTCGGTGATTTCAAATATCAGCTGCTCGGCCGGAACTTGGTACTTGGCCAAGAGCGCGCTGACCCGCGTCGGCAACTGTGGATCGATCAGGTCTTCGGTAGAGATATTCAGCGACACCTGTACGTGCAGGCCACGCTCAGCCCACTCGCATAGCTGGCGCATGACCTCCTCGATCACCCAGGAGGTCAACAGCTGGATGCTGCCGGTACGCTCGGCCAGCGGAATAAATTCCCCCGGCGAGACCATGCCCAACTCCGGGTGCTGCCAGCGCAGCAAGGCCTCGGCCTGGCGTACCTGGCCAGCGGCAATGTCCAGTTTCGGCTGATAGTGCAGCAGCAGCTCGGCTTTGTCCGGCGCATGGCGCAGATCCCGGATCAAGCGAATCTGCCGCTGCTGGGCATCATCGCGGCCGCGCTGGTAGACCTGCAGATGGCTGGGCATACCCGCTGCATCCTGCATGGCAATGCTCGCCCGGCGCAGTAACTCTTCCGGGGCGCTGCCATCAACCGGGTAGCTGGCAATGCCGATGCGGCAATCCAAGGCGAAATCATGGGTGGCAACACGCAACGGTTTGAGCAGCAATTGCTGCACCTTGTCGGCGATGCCCACAGCGTTGTCACTGTCGGTGTTTTCCAGCAGCAGGAGAAACTCGTCACCGATAATCCGCGCCACGCTATCGCCGGGGCGCAGAATCGCCTGCAGGCGCCGGCTCAACTGCTGCAGCGCCAGGTCGCCGCCCTCTGTACCGAGGCTTTCATTAACTGCACGAAAATTCGCCACACCCAGGTAGAGCAACGCCGTAGGCCGCCCCGCGGTGATCGCGCTACCCAGACGCTCCAGCACCAGGGTGCGGTTGGGCAGGCCAGTTAGCGCATCATGCAAAGCGTTGTGCGCCAGTTGCCGCTCACGCTCGGCAATGCCTTGCTGCATGGCTTTGAAGGCGATGGCCAAACGCCCCAGCTCATCGCCGCGCTGCAGGTCCAGGCTGGCTTGGTAATCACCCTGGCGCACCCGCTCGGCGACGGCCGCCAATTGCTGCACCGGCTGCGATACCGAGCGCGCCAGCAACAAGGCGCCGCCGAGGGACGCAGTCAGCGCCACCAGAGCAATCAGCAGAATATTCTGATCGAGTGGCGCAAACGCCTGTTGCGCCTGACTCAAGGACTTGTGCAGCAACGCGCGCACTTCAAAGCCTTCACCACTGGCCAGTACCAGGGTCTGATTAAGGTAGGATTCATCACCGATCAGGCTTATCGCATCATTGGCCAGTTCGGCCATGCTGCCTTGCAGCTGCTCACGTTGCGCAGGTTGTAAGGTGCTGATCCAGATATCGGCCACACCGTCCTGGGTCGCTTGCAGGGTCAGATCCAGGTGGGTCAGTTCACGCAGCTCGGCGGCAAATACATCATCAACCTCAAAACCCATCATTACCCGGGCAATCGGCAACGGTGCGGTAACCGTGGCCTGTACCAGCAAGTAGATCTTGTCGGCAATCGGCATCAGAAATATCTGTACACCTTCGCGCTGGCGCTGCATCACCTGGGCACTCAGGCGCTTGGCCGTGTCACCGCTGATCTGCCGATCAGTGCTGACTTCCAGGTTGCCATCAAGCCCCAGCATCATTACTGCGCTGGCGTTGATCCGCGCGCCATGGTTGGCCAGGGCCGAGCGAATGGTCTCGGTGTCGCCACTGGCGACGGCATCCTTGAAGCCAAAATCGGCGGCCAACACCTGCACCGCGTCGTGCAATTGGCGACCGCGCACTTCGAGCAACTGCTGAAACACCAGGCTACCCACATCCAACTGCTCACGCGCCTGGCTGCGTACGGCAGCATTGGTGGCGGTTTGCACAGCCACATAGAGTGCGCCGATCACCACTAACAGCAGCAGTACCAGTACACCGGCTATACGCGCCTGGAAACTATTGCGCAGCATCACGAGCCTTCTTGAACGCATCACCAAAGGCGCTGGCCGGCGCACTAGGAGTTGCCTGGCTGGCGGGGGCCTGCATGGTTAGGGTAAAGCGCTGCTGGCTACCGGCCTCCGTCAGCTGCACCTGGCCGGCGGCCTGCGGCAACATATCCGGGGCTTGTGGGTGCCAAAGGCTGGCGGTGTAGGTCCCGGCTGGCAACTGTTCAAGGTTGAGTTTGCCCTGCGCATCACTCACAGCGAACCACGGGTCGTCGGTGACATAGACATAGCCCAGCATCCAGTCATGGATGTTGCAGCCAAGCACCACGACACCGGGCTTGTCGAAAATCACCGGCGCGCTCGGTGTGCCCTGATACAGGCGCAGCTCAAAGCGTTTAGCGAGGGAGAACGAATATACATGATGACGAATATTGTCGCTATTGGGGAACGACACCGAGGTGCCACTGCGCACCGCCAGCACAGTTGGCGCGAACTGTTGCGAGCGTTGATCCATTATTGCAGTAGCAGGTGCAACCACAGGTACAACCTCACTGTGCAAACTGAGCACGGCATTGGCCAAGGGCTGTCCTTGGCTATCCACCAGCTCGGCTTGCAGGCTGGCGGCGTGCAGTGGCGCACTGAGCAGCAACATGCCGAGCAGTGAAAACGCGAACAATGGATGCAGGTGCTTGCTCATCAAGACTACTCGTACTTTAGGGGCGCACTTGAAGGGGACAGCATCCTTGCCCAGGCACAGTAAATGTCTCTGTGAGCCACAGCTTAGCCGCCAGTGTGAAGAACTTCACGCTTGATCGGAAACCACAACTTGATGATCACCGCCAGCCAAGGCGGTCAGCGTAGGTTCATTCGGCGCTGCGCAGGCGTTTCGGCGTCAGGCCCAGGTAGCGGCGCATGGCGGTGGTCAGCGCGCTCTGGCTGGAGAAACCGCACTCTTCCGCAATGCGAATCAGCGGCAGGCCGCTCTCGCGCAACAGTCGCACGGCGCGGTCCAGGCGGGTTTTCAGCAGATATTGATGCGGCGTCAGGCCGACGCTGTCCTTGAACTGCGCATGGAAATGACTGGGGCTTAGGCAAGCCACCTGCGCCAACTCGGCCACGCTGATACGCCGCGCTAGATGCTCGACGATATAGCTGTCGATTCTTTCCAGGTTCAGCGCCCCCACGGCCCGCACACGGGACTCACCGAACAGGCGCAGGTGCAAGGCACGCAGCAGCACGCCGCCCAGCGCGCGGGGCAGTAGCGGGTCGGAGCCATATCGCTCCAGCTCGGCCCCGGCATAGCTCAGCAGGTTCTGGAAATCAGCATCCAGCTGCGGGTAACGCGGAGTTTCAAACAGACGGGTGAGCAATTGCAGGTCTTCGCTGGAAGTGCCCTGCTCATCCAGGTCGATGATCAGCATGCGGTTATCACCCATGCCGGCGAACTGGTGATCGGCATCCCCCGGCACCAGGCAGGCGCGCATGCGGCATACCTCGCCACCCCTGCCATTGACCTCAAATTCGGCACGCCCTGCCAGCGACAGCACCAGTTGATGATGGTCGTGGGTGTGTTCGTGGGCCTGGTCATCAAGACGCATCAAACGCGCGTTGAACATGAAAAGTGCAACCCTGAATATCAGAGGTGCAACTTTAACCCTTTGCCCGGTAAAACTGCAGCCCGCACGACAAATGGGCAGAGCCCGCACCAAAAGTTTCCCACGTCATTAAAAGCGCCCAAGCACAGGGCAAACAGTTGACCGCCAACGGATTAAAAGTGCACAAATCGGACCTTTGTAAGGACTGGCAAGGGATTTGCTGAGCTTGCCTGCCCCTTGCGCACCGTTCGGGATCAGGAAACCAGCTTATGGCTCTCAGCATTGCTCTCGCGCTGGCATTGGCGCTGTTACTCGCCGGCCACTACCTCAGCCGGCTCGCCGGCAAACGCCACCAGCAGTATCTCAACGAGCTGCAAGCTGCGTTGCTGCAACGCGCCATCGACCTGCTGCAGAACCTGCAAAAACACCGCGGCCTGGGCGCCCAACAAGATCTGCTCAGCACCAGCCAGCGCAACGCTCTGGCCCGCCAACTCGATCAACTCTGGCTGAACTGGCCCGGCGCAAGCCTTGCCATTGCACCACTTCAGCAGGACTGGCCACGCCTGCGGCGCAACCCGGCGGACTTTGCCGCGCATTGCCAGGTGATCGATGGATTGCTGGAGGTGATCGCAACACTCGAATCCCGCCTGTACCTGGCTGGCAACTCACACGTACAGGGCATCGCCCAGGCTTGTCATGGCCTGGAAAATCTCGCCCGCCTACGCGGCCTGAGCGTGCGCGCAGCCAATTACAGTCAGTGCCCGCCAAGCCTGAAACAGCAGATTCAACAGCTTTTTGTGCAACTGGAACAATCACCCGTCGGCGCGTCTTTGCAGCAGGTGCTGCAGCGGCTGGAGCATGAACTGATAGACAGCCGCGAAATACGCCTGGCGCCGCACGAATGTTTTGCCCTGCTCACACCCCTGATTGACGAATACGCCCAGCACTTGCGTGCGCCACTGCAGGCGACATTCGCCGCCCAGGCTCCCGCGGAGCAGCCCTAGCGGCTATGCTGGCAGCCTCGACATTCGCCAGGAGCTCACCATGCTTGTCCCCCGCCTGACAGTGGCACTCAGCCTCGTACTGCTTGCCGCCTGCGCGCAAAAGCCCAGCAGCGTTACCCTGGAGCAGGACCAGCAGAACAAATGCCCGCTGTCGCTGCACGTCGGCCAGCAATTTAACCTGCGCCTGCCAAGCAACCCCACTACCGGCTTTCGCTGGCTGCTGCGTGATTCCGCGCCGCAGATTCTAAAAAGCCTCGGCCCCGAGGTCTACAGCAACCCGGAAGACGCTGGCTTGGTCGGCAGCGCCGGGGTTTCCACCTGGCGTTTCGAGGTCGCCCAAGCTGGCGAAGGGCAATTGGCCCTGAGCTATGAACGCCCCTGGGAAGTCGGCGTGGTACCCGCCCAGCGCTTCAACTGCACGATCAAGGCTCGTTAGTACTGGCGCGAAATGCTGACTTGAGTGGCACCCACGGCGTGGCCAGTTAAGCCGCGACACGCCATAGTGCTGGCCTTCGAGCATTAAGGACTAGGCCCATGCGTTATCTGCTACTGAGTTTGCTGGGCGCTGCAGTCTTTCTCTTTGCAAGGCTTAGTGACCTGAGTGAACTGGGCCTGCTTAGCAAAGGCATCCCGGTGATTGCCCTGCTGCTGTGGCTGAGAAATGCGCCGAACGGCCAGTATCGACGCTGGCTCAGCATCGGCCTGCTCTGCTCACTGGCTGGCGATATCCTGCTCGACTGGCCCGCTGATCTGTTCGTCTTCGGTCTCGGCGCCTTCCTGCTCGCCCACCTGGCCTACCTGCGTGCCTACCTGAGCGACTGCAAGCAACCTGCCTGGCTCGCCTTGCTGCTCGCCTTTGCCATCGGCGGAACGATGTTCGCCACACTCGCCAGCGCCAATCTGGGCTCACTGCTGGTTCCCGTGGCCTGTTACGCCCTGGCCATCAGCGCGATGCTCTGGCGCGCCCTCGCCCGCCTCGGCCAGCCAGGCCTGGACACCACCTCGACACGCCAAGCCGCCATTGGCGCTGCGCTGTTTGTGCTGTCCGATAGCCTGATCGGCATCAACCGCTTTGTCGCCCCCTTCGAGGCCGCACCAATGGCGATCATGCTCAGCTACTGGTTGGGGCAATGGGGCATCGCGGCATCAGCCTTCAAACATCCCCGCAATCCGGCACTAACCTGAGCCGTACGCTGTTTTTTGCGACCAATAGCGCCAATCAACGTTTGGCTATACCGCGTACTTGGCTAAAATGCCCGGCTTTATCGACCAGTGCGTAGCCATCGTGAGCAAACAGCCCGACCGTCTTTTCGCCCAACCCCTGGCCCAGGTGCCGGACTTCGTGTTCAACGAAGATGTGGTTCGGGTCTTCCCCGACATGATCAAACGCTCGGTGCCGGGCTACCCGACCATTGTCGAGAATATCGGCGTGCTCGCTGGCCAGTTCGCCCAACCGCACAGCGTGCTGTATGACCTCGGCAGCTCGCTCGGCGCAGTGACCCAGGCGCTGCGCCGGCATGTGCAGATCGAGGATTGCCGGGTGATCGCCGTGGACAACTCCAGCGCCATGGTCGAGCGCTGCCGCGAGTATCTGCACGCCCAGGACTCGATGTTTCAGGAACTGCTGCCGGTTGAGGTGATCGAGGCCGACATTCTCAGCCTCGATTTCCAGCCAACCTCGCTGGTGGCATTGAACTTTACCCTGCAATTTATCCAGCCCGAACAACGCCTGGAATTGCTCACGCGGATTCGCCAGGCCTTGCTGCCCGGTGGTGCACTGATCCTCTCGGAAAAACTGCAGTTCGAAGATGCCGGGCAACACGCCCTGCTGGGCGATCTGCATATCGCCTTTAAACGTGCTAACGGCTACAGCGAGCTGGAAATCGCCCAGAAGCGCAGCGCCATTGAAAAGGTCATGTTGCCCGACAGCCTGGAGCAGCATCGCGAACGCCTGCTGGCCGCCGGATTCAGCCAGGTGGTGCCATGGTTCCAGTGCCTCAACTTCGCCTCCTTGATTGCCCTGCCATGATCAGCCGCCTCGACCTCGACGCCCTGCAAGCCGCGCTTGCTGGCACCCCACTGCAAGACTGGTCAGCCGACCTGCCCGGACAAATCGACGCCAAACTGGCAGTCGGCCATGGCGACCTGCCGCGCTGGTACGGCGCGGTACAAGCCCTACCAGATCTGAACGTCGAACAGTTGGAACTGCTGCACAGCTTCACCTTCAGCGGCAACTGCGACGAACCAACCCGCGCCGCGCTGAAAACGGCCTTGCAGGGTCTGATTCCCTGGCGCAAGGGACCGTTTCATCTGTTTGATGTGCATGTCGACACCGAATGGCGCTCGGACTGGAAGTGGCAGCGGGTTTCCCCCTACCTCGACCTCAAGGGTAAGCGTGTGCTGGATGTCGGTTGCGGCAACGGCTACTACATGTGGCGCATGCTCGGCGCGGGCGCGGAAAGTGTGATCGGTATTGACCCCAACTGGCTGTTCCTCTGCCAATTCCTGGCTATGAAGAACTACCTACCCGACCTGCCGGCCTGGCATCTGCCGCTGGCCTTTGAGGAACTACCTGGCAAGCTGCAGGGTTTCGACACAGTGTTCTCCATGGGCGTGCTTTACCACCGCCGCTCGCCCATCGACCACCTGATTGATCTCAAGGATTGCCTGGTCAAGGACGGTGAACTGGTGCTGGAAACCCTGGTCGTGGAAGGCGATGCCCAGCAGGTGCTGGTGCCCGAAGACCGCTACGCGCAGATGCGCAACGTCTGGTTCCTGCCCTCGGTGCCTGCGCTGGAGCTGTGGCTACGCCGCGCCGGTTTTGTCGACGTGCGCTGCGTGGATGTCAGCACCACCAGCGTGGATGAACAGCGCTCGACCGAATGGATGCGCTTTCAGTCGTTGCCCGAGTTTCTCGACCCAGCCGACCATAGCCGCACGGTCGAAGGCCTGCCGGCACCCAGCCGCGCTGTGCTGATAGCCCGCAAACCGTAACCCCGATACACCTCAACTCCCGGTGAGTTGGCGCTTACCACTTACGGATGGCGGACAAGCCTGGGGCGTGTCCGCCCTACTCACCGGCTCAGCCGCGATTGGCCGCCGCAACGATCAACTGCTTCATCTCCACCACCGCCTGCTTAAAGCCAACGAATAGCGCATGCGCCACCAGCGCGTGGCCGATGTTCAGCTCATTAATCCCGGCAATCGCCGCCACCGGCTCGACATTGTGGTAATGCAAACCATGGCCGGCGTTGACGATCAGGCCATGAGCCACGCCGCAGGCCACCCCATCACGAATCCGCGCCAACTCGCGCGCAGCCTCTTCAGGTGTATGGGCATCAGCATAACGGCCCGTGTGCAGTTCGATGGCTGGTGCGCCGACGCGCTTGGACGCCTCGATCTGCTGCGGGTCCGGATCGATAAACAGCGATACCTCACAGCCAATCTTGCTCAGGCGCTCGACCGCTGCGCGAATCCGCGCCTCCTGCCCGGCGACATCCAGACCGCCTTCGGTGGTCAGCTCCTGACGGGTTTCCGGTACCAGGCAGACGTGCTCGGGGCGAATGCTTTCGGCGAAAGCGAGCATTTCCTCGGTGACGCCCATCTCGAAGTTCATGCGCGTTTGCATGACTTCCTTGAGCAGGCGCACGTCACGCTCCTGGATATGCCGGCGATCTTCACGCAGGTGCACGGTGATGCCGTCGGCACCAGCCTCTTCAGCGTCCAACGCGGCCTTCACTGGGTCTGGGTAGCGGGTGCCACGAGCCTGGCGCAAGGTGGCCACATGGTCGATGTTTACTCCCAGCAGAATACGATTGGCATCAGTCACGGTTCGGCTCCTTGAGCGTCATAAACAGTTCACGGCTGACCAGCGGTCGACCGCCTAAATGGGGCGCCAGGGCCTGACGCATCAGGCGTTTGGCTGCAGCAAGAGCGCCCGGCGCAGTCCAGTCAGCTTCGGCCATGGCCAGCAGTTCAGCACCTTGAAACACGCCCGGCTGCAGATGTCCTACTGGCACCAATCCGGTTTCCGTATGCAGTCGATACAAACCCGTTTCGGCTATGGGTTGACCTTCGCTATCCAGATCAAGAGCGAAACCATAGCCCAGCTGATCTAGCAGACGCCATTCAAAAGAGCGCAGCAAGGGTTCCAGGGCACGACCTTGGGCCAAGGCCAGAACGGTCATGGCGTAATGCTGGAAAATCGTCGGGTGCGGATCTTCGACAGGCAGCAAGCGAATCAGCAGCTCATTAAGGTACAGGCCACTGAACAGCGCCTCACCCACCAGCAGATTGGGGATGCCGGCAGGGTCGAGACGCCCCACATTCTTTAGCTCGCCCCGCCCACGAAACTCGGCTTCCAGCGGAATAAATGGCCGCGCCAGGCTACCAGCCTTACCACGAGCGCCGCGTAGTACGGCACGCAAGCGGCCTTGCGGGGTAAGGAAGTCCACCAGCGCGCTGCTTTCACGGTAAGCGCGGCTGTGCAGAACATAGGCAGGTTGACTGTCTGCAAGCATGGCCGGTGGCGACTCAATTTGATTGGGACGCAGGAACGGGCGAAAGGGCACGCCCGTGCGAGGCTAGATGTTGTCGTAACCCAGGGAGCGCAAGGCACGCTCATCGTCGGACCAACCGCTTTTGACCTTGACCCAGAGGTTGAGCATGATTTTGGAGTCGAACATTACTTCCATATCCTTGCGCGCCTCCTGGCCAATGCGTTTGATACGCTCGCCCTTGTCGCCAATGATGATCTTCTTCTGACCATCACGCTCCACCAGAATCAGCGCGTGGATGTGCAGGATGCGTCCGTCGCGCTTGAATTCCTCGATTTCCACGGTGATCTGATACGGCAA
>JAHJXZ010000210.1 GCA_018827205.1 Gammaproteobacteria bacterium
GCCGAGCGGTCAACCTTGGATGGGTCCTTGCCGGAGAACGCGCCGCCACCATGACGGGCCATGCCGCCGTAGGAGTCGACGATAATCTTGCGCCCGGTCAGGCCGCAATCGCCCACTGGGCCGCCGATCACGAAGTTGCCGGTCGGGTTGATGTGGAACTGGGTGCCTTTGTGCAGCAGTTCGGCAGGCAGGGCGTGCTTGATGATCAGCTCCATCACGCCTTCACGCAGATCAGCCAGCGACACTTCCGGGTTGTGCTGGGTGGACAGCACCACGGCGTCGATGCCGACTACCTTGCCGTTTTCGTACTGGCAGGTGACCTGGGATTTTGCATCCGGGCGCAGCCACGGCAGCAGGCCGGACTTGCGTGCTTCGGCCTGGCGCTCGACCAGGCGGTGGCTGAAGCAGATCGGTGCGGGCATCAGCACATCGGTTTCGTTGCTGGCGTAGCCGAACATCAGGCCCTGGTCGCCGGCGCCCTGGTCTTCAGGTTTGGCGCGGTCGACACCCTGGTTGATGTCCGGGGACTGCTTGCCAATGATATTCAGAACGCCGCAGGTGGCGCCGTCGAAGCCAACCTCAGAGTTGGTGTAGCCGATGTTACAGATCACGTCGCGGACGATCTGTTCCAGGTCGACCCAGGCGCTGGTGGTGACTTCACCGGCAACGATGGCCACACCGGTCTTGACCAGCGTTTCCACGGCCACACGGGCGTGTTTGTCCTGGGTGATGATGGCGTCCAGTACCGCATCGGAAATCTGGTCGGCGATTTTGTCGGGATGGCCTTCGGAGACGGACTCGGAGGTAAAGAGGGAGTATTCGCTCATCGTGCGGGTTCCTGTTGGTTACCGGTAATTGCAGCCCGTAGGCCATGATTTAGTGAAGGCTTGGCAAAGTGCCGAACCTGAATCTGGAAACCGTTGCGCAAGCCGACATACAGGCTTTCGCAGCTGTGCAGGCCGGCTGCTTCGGCCCAACGGGCCAGGTCGTCCTGTTCGAAGCCCAGCCACAGATCGCCGCAGGCCTCGCGGGCCCAGCTCTGGTTGTGGCTGCACAGTTCGGTGATCAGCAGGCTGCCGCCGGGTTTGAGGCGCAGCGCCAGCTGCTTGAGTGCCTCGGCCGGGGCGGCAAAGTGGTGCAAAACCATGTTCAGCACCAGGCAATCGGCAGCGGGGTAGTCGTCCTGCAGGGCGTCAGCCAATTGCAGCTCAACATTGTCCAGGCCTTCCGCGGCGCAGCGCATACGCGCCAATTCGAGCATCGCCGCGCTGTTATCCAGGGCCAGAACATACTGGAAGCGCCGCGCCAGCTCCGGCAGAAAGCCGCCGTCGCCGGGGCCGATTTCTACAGCGCTGGCGTCATTGGCAAAGCCTAGGGAGTCGAGCAGCGCCAGTACGCTGTCACGGTATTGCGGCAGGCCGGCTATCAGGTCTTGTTGCGCCTGGAAGCTCGCCGCGCTGCGGGCGAAGAATTCCTGGCTGGCGGCCGCACGTTGGCCGTGCACGGCGGCAATGCGTTGCTGCACCTCGACGGGCAATGGCAACTGATCGACTTCTTCGAGCAGCGCAGCGTGCAGGCGGCTGCCCAGCTGCTCGCCCTGGGCCAGGGCGCGGCGGTAGAAAATCGCGTTGCCTTCGCGGCGCGTTGCTACCAGTCCAGCCTGGGCCAGTACCTTGAGGTGATGGCTGATACCGGATTGACCGGTGGCGAAGATCTGCGCCAATTCCAGTACGCCGAACGAGTCGTTGGCCAGGGCGCGCAGAATATTCAGGCGCAGCGCATCACCGCTGGCCTTGCACAGGGCGGCGAGTGCGTCGACCGGCTCGAAGGCCAGATGGGAGGCGCGCATATTCATAGGTTGGGTAGTCTAGTCGGTCACTTTTTATGCAGCAAGGGCAATATCAAAAAGTTTTGATATTGCCCTTGCTGGCGCTCAAGCCAGAAAACATTGGCCGTGCGACCATCTGTGATTGCCCCCATGGCGCTGCTAGGCGAAAATGGCCGCCTTTTTCGACCCCCAGTTGCCCAAGCAGCCCGTAGGAGATTCAGTGATGCCCAGCCGTCGTGAGCGAGCCAATGCCATTCGTGCCCTAAGCATGGATGCCGTGCAGAAGGCCAACAGCGGCCATCCGGGTGCCCCGATGGGCATGGCGGATATCGCCGAAGTACTGTGGCGCGACTTCCTCAAGCACAACCCGAGCAACCCGAAGTTCGCCGACCGTGACCGCTTTGTGCTGTCCAACGGTCACGGCTCGATGCTGATCTACTCGCTGCTGCACCTGACCGGCTACGACTTGGGCATCGACGACCTGAAAAACTTCCGCCAACTGCACAGCCGTACTCCGGGCCACCCAGAATATGGCTACACCCCGGGCGTAGAAACCACCACTGGGCCGCTCGGCCAGGGCATCGCCAACGCCGTCGGGTTCGCCATTGCCGAGAAAGTCCTGGGCGCGCAGTTCAACCGTGACGGCCACCAGATCGTTGACCACTTCACCTACGCCTTCCTCGGCGACGGTTGCATGATGGAAGGCATCAGCCATGAAGTTTGCTCGCTGGCTGGCACCCTGGGCCTGGGCAAGCTGGTTGCCTTCTACGATGACAACGGCATTTCCATCGACGGTGAAGTTGAAGGCTGGTTTACCGACGACACGCCGGCGCGCTTCGAAGCCTATGGCTGGCAGGTGATTCGCAATGTTGATGGTCACGACGCCGACGAGATCAAGATCGCCATCGAAACGGCGCGTAAAACTGATGACCGTCCGACCCTGATCTGCTGCAAGACCACCATCGGCTTCGGTTCGCCAAACAAAGGTGGCAAAGAAGATTGCCACGGTGCGCCACTGGGCCTCGAAGAAATCGCCCTGACTCGCGCCACCTTGGGCTGGAACCACGGCCCGTTCGAAATTCCGGCCGATATTTACGCCGAGTGGGACGCCAAGCAAGCCGGTGCCGCCGCTGAAGCCGAGTGGGATCAGCGTTTTGCCGCCTATGCTGCTGCCTTCCCCGAGCTGGCCAGCGAGTTCAAGCGCCGTGTCGCGGGTGAGCTGCCAGCCGACTTCGCCGAGAAAACCGCTGCCTATATTCAGGAAGTGGCCGCCAAAGGCGAAACCATCGCCAGCCGCAAGGCCAGCCAGAACACCCTGAATGCCTTCGGTCCGTTGCTGCCGGAGTTCCTTGGTGGTTCTGCCGACCTCGCCGGCTCCAACCTGACCCTGTGGAAAGGCTGCAAGGGCGTGTCGGCTGCGGATGCTTCCGGTAACTACATGTTCTACGGCGTGCGCGAGTTCGGTATGAGCGCGATCATGAACGGTGTGGCTCTGCACGGCGGTTTCGTGCCGTACGGCGCGACCTTCCTGATCTTTATGGAATACGCGCGCAACGCAGTACGTATGGCTTCGCTGATGAAGCAGCGCGTGCTGTTCGTCTTCACTCACGATTCCATCGGCCTGGGCGAAGACGGCCCAACTCACCAGCCAATCGAGCAATTGGCCAGCCTACGCGGCACGCCGAACCTCGATACCTGGCGCCCATGTGACGCCGTGGAATCGGCGGTGGCCTGGAAGTACGCCATTGAGCGTCACGACGGTCCATCGGCGCTGATCTTCAGCCGGCAGAACCTGCCGCACCAGAACCGCGACGCCCAGCAACTGGCAGACGTTGCGCGCGGTGGTTATGTGCTGAAGGACTGCGCCGGCGAGCCAGAATTGATCCTGATTTCCACCGGTTCGGAGATCGGTCTGGCGGTAGCGGCTTACGACAAACTGAGCGCAGAAGGCCGTAAGGTACGTGTGGTGTCGATGCCGTCCACCAGCGTGTTCGACCAACAGGACGCCGGCTACAAGCAGGCCGTGCTGCCGGTGCAGGTTGGTGCGCGCATCGCTATCGAAGCCTCGCATGCGGACTACTGGTACAAGTACGTTGGTCTGGAAGGCCGCATCATTGGCATGACCACCTTTGGTGAGTCGGCCCCAGCCCCTGCGTTGTTCGAGGAGTTCGGCTTTACCGTCGAAAACGTCCTGGAAACTGCCGCCGAGCTGCTGGAAGCCTGATCCGGCGAATGATGGGTGATGCCGCTGTGCGGCTAACCCATCCTACGGTTGCCCATCGAGATCATCATGTCCAAGCGCCCCTATCGAATTGCCCTCAACGGCTACGGCCGTATCGGCCGCTGCGTGCTGCGTGCGTTGCATGAACGTGGCGCGGGGGCGCAGCTGGAAATCGTCGCGTTGAATGATCTGGCCGATCAGGCCAGCATCGAATACCTGACCCGCTTCGACTCCACCCACGGGCGTTTTCCCGGTGAGGTGAAAGTCGATGGCGATTGCCTGCACATCAATGGCGACTGCGTGAAGGTACTGCGTCAGGCGACGCCGGAAGCCATCGATTGGGCGGCGCTGGATATCGACCTGCTGCTGGAATGCTCAGGTCAATACACCACGCGCGGCGATGCGCAGCGCTTTATTGATGCCGGTGCGCCGCGCTTGCTGCTGTCGCAACCGATGGCCAGCGAGGCGGATATCGACGCCACGGTGGTCTATGGGGTCAATCAGGATTGTCTGACGGGGCGTGAGACGCTGGTGTCGAACGCCTCCTGCACCACCAACTGTGGCGTGCCGCTGCTCAAGTTGCTGAATGAGACGGTGGGTATCGACTACGTGTCGATCACCACTATCCACTCGGCGATGAATGATCAGCCGGTGATCGACGCCTACCACCACGAAGACCTGCGCCGTACGCGCTCGGCCTTTCAGTCGGTGATTCCGGTGTCCACTGGCCTGGCCCGCGGTATCGAGCGCCTGTTGCCGGAACTAAGCGGGCGCATCCAGGCCAAAGCTATTCGCGTGCCGACGGTAAACGTCTCGTGCCTGGATATCACTCTGCAGACCGCTCGCGACACCTCAGCCGCGGAGATTAACGCAGTGCTGCGTCAAGCGGCGGAAAGCGGACCGCTCAAGGGCTTACTGGCTTATACCGAACTGCCCCATGCCAGCTGTGATTTCAACCACGATCCGCATTCGGCGATTGTCGATGGCAGCCAGACCCGCGTGTCCGGCCCGCGTTTGGTGAATCTGCTGGCCTGGTTCGACAACGAGTGGGGCTTTGCCAACCGCATGCTCGATGTTGCTGAACACTTTCTTTCCCTGACTACTCCAGCCCCCGTGAAGGACTGATTACATGACCGTTCTGAAGATGACCGACCTCGACCTCGCCGGTAAGCGCGTGCTGATCCGCGAAGACCTCAACGTGCCGGTAAAAGACGGCGTGGTGAAGAGCGACGCGCGCATCCTCGCTTCCCTGCCGACCATCAAGCTGGCGCTGGAGAAAGGCGCAGCGGTAATGGTCTGCTCGCACCTGGGGCGTCCGACCGAAGGTGAATTCAGTGCAGAGAACAGTATGGCCCCCGTTGCTGCCTATCTGAGCAAGGCGCTGGGCCGCGACGTACCGCTGGTTGCGGATTACCTGAACGGCGTTGAGCTCAAGGCCGGTGAGATCGTGCTGTTCGAGAACGTGCGCTTTAACAAGGGCGAGAAAAAGAACGCTGACGAACTTGCCCAGCAATACGCCGCCCTGTGCGACGTGTTCGTCATGGACGCCTTCGGCACTGCTCACCGCGCCGAGGGCTCGACCCACGGCGTAGCCAAGTTCGCCAAGGTGGCTTGTGCCGGCCCGTTGTTGGCTGCCGAGCTGGACGCACTGGGCAAGGCGCTGGGCAACCCGGCCAAGCCAATGGCGGCGATTGTTGCCGGCTCCAAGGTGTCGACCAAGCTCGACGTGCTCAACAGCCTGAGCCAGATCTGCGACCAGTTGATCGTCGGCGGCGGCATCGCCAACACCTTCCTCGCTGCCGCCGGTTTCCCGGTCGGTAAGTCGCTGTATGAAGCCGATCTGGTCGAAACTGCCAAGGCCATCGCGGCCAAGGTCAGCGTGCCGTTGCCGGTTGATGTGGTGGTGTCCAAGGCCTTCGCCGAAGACGCTGAAGCCACTGTCAAACTGGTTGCCGATGTGGCTGAAGACGACATGATTCTGGATATCGGCCCACAGACCGCTGCGCAGTTTGCTGAGTTGTTGAAATCCTCGAAGACCATCCTGTGGAACGGCCCGGTCGGCGTGTTCGAATTCGACCAGTTCGGCAACGGCACCAAGGTGCTGGCCCAGGCTATCGCTGAAAGCCCGGCGTTCTCCATCGCCGGTGGTGGCGACACCTTGGCGGCTATCGACAAGTACGGTATCGGTGCGCAGATCAGCTATATCTCCACTGGTGGCGGCGCGTTCCTTGAGTTCGTCGAGGGCAAGGTGCTGCCGGCCGTAGACATGTTGGAACAGCGCGCCAATGGTTAAGTCGATCACCCTGCTGGCGTTGCTCAGCCTGCTTGGCGCGTGCGCCAGTCAGCCGGCGCCGTCGGATAACTGGACGCGTTGGGTCTGCGACAGCCAGGCCGAAGTGCTCTGGCGTTTCGCCAACAGTAGCCGCGAGTCGGTTGATGTACGTCTGGGTGGTGGCGATATCGTCTATCGCTTGAATCAGCAAGTGTCAGGTTCGGGCGCGCTGTACAGCGATGGTTTGCTGTCCTTTCATACCAAGGGCGAGGAAGGGCTGGTCTACTGGGCGGCCAACGATGACCTGATCGGCCGCGGCTGCAAGGCACCCTAGCAACGAATTGAATGCAGGCCAGGGTTGCCCCTGATCTGAATGACTTGAATAGCGCCTGCCCCTGCGGCAGGCTTGCACGATTAACGAGCACCACCGGGAGAAAGAACACCATGGCACTTATCAGCATGCGCCAGATGCTCGACCACGCCGCCGAATTTGGCTACGGCGTGCCGGCCTTCAACGTCAACAACCTCGAGCAGATGCGCGCGATCATGGAAGCGGCCGACAAGACCGATTCCCCGGTGATCGTCCAGGCTTCCGCCGGTGCGCGTAAATACGCGGGTGCGCCGTTCCTGCGCCACCTGATCCTGGCCGCTATCGAAGAATTCCCGCATATCCCGGTGTGTATGCACCAGGACCACGGCACCAGCCCTGACGTCTGCCAGCGCTCGATCCAGCTGGGCTTCAGCTCGGTGATGATGGATGGCTCGCTGAAAGAAGACGGCAAAACCCCGGCTGATTACGACTACAACGTGCGTGTTACCCAGCAAACCGTAGCCTTTGCCCACGCCTGCGGTGTGTCGGTGGAAGGTGAGCTGGGTTGCCTGGGTAGCCTGGAAACTGGCATGGCTGGCGAAGAAGACGGTGTTGGCGCTGAAGGTGTGCTCGATCACAGCCAAATGCTGACTGACCCGGAAGAAGCTGCCGACTTCGTCAAGCAAACTCAGGTCGATGCTCTGGCCATCGCCATCGGCACCAGCCACGGCGCCTACAAGTTCACCAAGCCGCCTACTGGCGACATCCTCGCTATCGATCGCATCAAGGCGATCCATGCACGCATCCCCAACACTCACCTGGTAATGCATGGCTCCAGCTCGGTACCGCAAGAGTGGCTGGCGATCATCAACCAGTACGGCGGCGACATCAAAGAAACCTACGGCGTGCCGGTTGAAGAAATCGTCGAAGGCATCAAGTACGGCGTGCGCAAGGTCAACATCGACACCGACCTGCGCCTGGCGTCCACCGGTGCCATGCGCCGCCTGATGGCTGAGAACCCGAGCGAGTTCGACCCGCGCAAGTTCTTCGGCGCTACCGTGACTGCTATGCGTGATATCTGCATCGCCCGTTACGAAGCGTTCGGCACTGCCGGCAATGCCTCGAAGATCAAACCGATGAACCTGGAAACCATGTTCCAGCGTTATGCCAAGGGTGAGCTGGCCGCCAAGGTCAACTAAGCCTGTTGCTGTACCGAGAGCCCCGCTGATGCGGGGCTTTTTGTTATTCGGGAGGGGCGCAATGCATAGGTTGTTCGGGCTGTTAGTGGTGTTGGCTCTACTGGCCGGCTGTGCGGGCCAGTCGCCGGTTAGCGAGCCACCCGCTCCAGTGGCTATCGCCGTCGATCCGCAGCAATGCCTTACTCGCGCGGAGTGCACCACCAAGCTGTCGCGCACGCTGCTGTTCATCTTCGACTATGCGGCCGCCGGTGCGCCGCTGGTGCAGCGCGAGGGGCGGTTGCTGTTTACCCCGGCCGATGCGCCGGTCAGCGACTGGCCGGCGTTGTATATCCGACTGGCCGAAGCCGAGCACAGCGCCTTTGCCTTCAATGCGCAGTGCCGGGCGCAGGCCTGTCGCCTATCGGTTGAGCAGCTGCTGCAGATTTATCGCAGCTACCTGGCGGACAAGCCCTGCGTGTTCAGCGCGGCCTTGTGCCAGTTCGATTAGCGCGGCGGCAAGCTGGCCAAGAACGCCAGAATCGCCGCCTGCATTCTCGGCGTGTCTTTGGGCGAAAGAATGTCGCCGGCCAGCACGTGGTGTGACGGATCCTGGGTATCCTCGAGGGCGATCAGTTGCTTATGCGCCGAGCCGAAGCGGGCGAATGCGGCCTGGATTTCGCCAGGGCTGACCACCTGATCGTCCGGTGAATAAATAGTGAGAATCGGCGCGCTGATCTGCTCCAGCGGTTGTTCGCGTACGTATTTCACCAGGGCCATCATCGGTAGCAGCGCCTGTACCGGGTAGCGGTGAGTCCAGAAACGCGCCTGTTCGGCGTTGCGGGGTTGCCATTGATGTTCCGGGCCCAGCAGCAAGGGCACAAAGTGCGTGGCCCAGGGCCAGGTGAGTACGGTGGCGGCCGGGTCTTTTGGGGCAAAGTTTGGCGACACCATGATATAGGCCAGCACCTGCGGGTTATCGCTCTTTAGCGCCAGCCAGGTGGCGAGGGTGGCGCCGGTCGAGGTGCCAATCACCAGTATCTGTTTGCCTAGGCGCTGGCCGATCTGCAGGGCTTCCTGGGTGTCCTGCAGCCAGTCGTGCACGCTGGCATCTGCCATCGCCGCTCCGCTGCGGCCGTGACCGGTGAGGCGGGTGTAAAACAGGTTGGCGCCCAGTTGCTTTGCCAGCCGGTCGCTAAGCGGCGCGGTTTCCTGGCGGGTGGCCGAGTAGCCGTGGAGGTAGATGATCGCCAGGTCGGTCTGGCGCTGGTCCGGGTGGGCCCAGACGATGGTCTTTTCTGCTCCTGGAGTGATGTCCGGGTAGCGCGCTTCTGTCTCGGCCAGGTAGCGGTCGAGGTCAGCAGGCAGCTGGATCGGTGTGAATTGTGTATCGACTGTCGGTACGGGGCCGAGGCTGAATGCTACGGCGAACAGCGTAAGAATCAGCGCGCAGAGGGATAGGGCTTTTTTCATCGTGCGGTTCTTGTGTGGGTTGTTGTCGGCAGGATGGTTGCTGGCATTCTGCTACAGCGCTGTGATTGCGCCTATCGCCCATTTGTGGGCTTGGTAAAACCATGTAAAACACCGGCCACATGCCACGCGGCGCGCTGGTCCATACTCGGGCCACTGTCGTCTCTGGATACCTGCCTGCATGCCGAGCAAATTGCGCACTCTGTTGTACTTCTTTCTGGCTGTGTTGCTGGCGAGTGTGATGGGCACTGTGCTGCAGACCCAGTTCAATCTGGCCAACTTGCAGGCGCTTGGCGCGCCCATGCCGTTTAGCGTGCGGGTGCAGACCACCTGCCTGGACCTGCTGGGCTTTAGCCCGACCTTCGCGGTGCTGGTGATCCTCGGTTTTATCTTTGCCTTGCCGGCGGCGAGCCGGCTGGCGTGCATCTGGCCGACGGGGCGCTGGCTGTTGTTTGCCCTGGCCGGCGCGCTGGCGGTGCTGGCGGCGATGGCGTTGGCCAATGCGTTGTTGCCGATGCCAACGCTGATCGGCGCCAACCGCAGCATGGCGGGGACCCTCGGGCTGATGGCCTGCGGCAGCCTGGGGGCACTGTTGTTTGCCGTGCTGGCGCGGCGCTCGCCCCCTGCACAATCCTGATTTATCCCTCTGTGAGCAAAAGGCCCGAACCATGTTGAATACCTCCCGCGCCCTGTTGTTGCTTGGTCTGCTTGGCAGCAGCCTGGTACATGCCATGGATTACCGCATCGAAACCGTGACCGGCGGCCTGGAGCATCCCTGGTCGCTGGCCTTTCTGCCGGACGGGCGCATGCTGGTGACTGAACGGGTTGGCCGCCTGCGCATCATCGAAGCGGACGGCAGCCTCAATCCGCAGCCGGTCGGCGGCGTACCCGAGGGCTTTGTTGCTGCTCAGGCGGGGTTAATGGACGTCATGCTCGACCCGGAATTTGCCAGCAATCAGCAGCTTTACTTGAGCTACGCCTACGGCACCGCCCAGGCCAACAACACGCGTCTGGCCAAGGCGCGGCTGGTCGATGGGCAGTTACAGGATGTGCAGGTGCTGTTCAGTGCGCTGCCGGCCAAAGCCGGGGCCGCGCACTACGGTGGGCGCATGGCTTTTCTTCCAGATAACACGCTGGTGCTGACACTGGGTGATGGCTTTGACCTGCGTGAGCAGGCGCAGAATACGAGTAACCACCTCGGCAAAATCGTGCGTCTGAATCGCGATGGCAGCATTCCCCAAGACAACCCCCTAGTGGGACAGGCCGGAGCAGCGCCGGAAATTTATAGCCTGGGCCATCGCAATGTGCAGGGCATCGTCTATGACAATCAGCTGCAGCGCCTCTACAGCCACGAACACGGCCCGCGCGGTGGCGATGAGTTGAATCTGATTGAGCCAGGCAACAACTATGGTTGGCCGCTGATCACTTACGGTATTGATTACACCGGTGCGCAGATTTCGCCTTACACCGAGCTGCCCGGCCTGCAGCAGCCATTGTTGCAATGGACGCCCTCGGTGGCACCGTCGAGCCTGGCTCAGTATCGCGGTGCGCTGTTCCCCGAATGGCAGGGTGACCTGTTTGCCTCGACCCTGGCCGAACGCAGCGTGCGCCGCATCCGCCTGCAGGACGGCAAGCTAGCTGGTGAGGAAATACTATTTGAAGAGCTCAAGGAGCGTATTCGTGATGTACGCGGCGGCCCTGATGGTGCGCTTTACCTGCTTACCGACAGTGTTGAGGGGCGGTTGCTGCGTGTGGTGCCTGCGCAATAGCGCTTGAAGCGTCATAGCTGTGCTCGGACAATCGGGACTTTGTTGATTTAGGTCATGCCTCATGGACGAGTTCAATCCCTACGCTCCGCCTGCCACCCGCGCTGATTTGATACACGTGCCCAGCACACCTGGCTACCGTCTGTATCTGGTTCTGAACCTCCTGTATGCCGGGCTCCTCGGTATTTGCCTTCTGGTGTTGTTGGTAGGTGGCAGCATCCGCCTGGCCGTACCTGACATGCTGGTGGTCGGAATATTTCTCGCACCGCTGCTCAGTTGCTGGATGGTGGTGGCGAATTACACCCAGGCGTTTCGCTATTGGCGCTTTGCTCAGGCCTTGATTGCAGGTGTGTTGCTGCTGTTCTGTTTGGATGACTTGGGACGTGGTGCGTTGGTCGGTATCGGCTTGTTTATGACGCTAGTAAACGCCCTGTCGTTAATCACTTCGAGTCATTTCTTCCTGCTGAAACAGGCGGCTAAAAAGCCTGTAGGCGTGGTTCAGAATGGTTAGGCCTGCGTCTACGTAGTCTGCTGGCGTTACACTGCCGGCCTTTATGCTGTTGTGTGGCTGAAATGACGACCCCGCTTAAATACCTGCAAGGCTACCCGGCCCAGCTGCAAGACAAAATCCGCCAGCTGATCGTCGAGCAGCGCCTGGGCGATTATCTGGCGCGGTCATACAGCGGCAAGCACGCGATTCAGAGTGACAAGGCGCTGTATGCCTATATCCAGGGCCTCAAGCAAGAGCACCTGCGCAATGCTCCGGCCATCGACAAGGTGCTTTATGACAATCGCCTCGACCTGACCCACCGCGCCCTCGGCCTGCATACGGCGATCTCGCGGGTGCAGGGCGGCAAGCTCAAGGCGAAGAAGGAAATTCGCGTTGCCTCATTGTTTCGCGAGGCCGCACCTGAGTTTCTGCAGATGATCGTGGTGCATGAACTGGCGCATTTGAAGGAGGCCGAGCACAACAAGGCCTTCTACAAACTCTGTGAGTACATGCTGCCGGGCTACCACCAGCTGGAGTTTGACCTGCGGGTTTACCTGACCTGGCGCGAGTTGCCTGGTACAGCAGGCGAGTTGTCAGCCCCGCAGCAGTAGGTTGAGCTGATCGACCACCTCAGCCCAGTCAGCATCGTCGAGAATCTCCTCGCGGAGAAAGGCAGCATGCGCCTTGTCCCAAAATGGCGCATCGGCCAGTTTGCACTCTGGCGGCAATGGCGAGTGCTGGCTGATAAAGGCGTCAATGCTGGCCTGGTCAGCAGCCAAACCCAGTTGTTTGAATAATGATGGAAGGTTGTGAATGGGGTTCTCCATTTAATGCGCTCCTCTATTTGCTTGACTGTGTGGCTGTCTTCAGCCTAACGCAGAAAGACCTGCCAGCTGATAGGCTGAGTGAAAATCTGCATCGCCGAGGTACCTATGGGCGTAAGTGCTGTACTGCGGCCTCTGATTGTTTGGCTATGCCTATTGTTGGCCGCGCCGGCCGTCGCTCGTGAGTTGCTGGCCGTTGGCACGAATTTCCCGGGTGTATTCGAGCAGCAGGTAGATGGCGAACTTGGCGGCCTGGCGGTTAGTGTGTTGCGTGAGGCGCTTAAGCCACTTGGGCACCATGTGCGCTTTGAGCTGTATCCGTGGGCGCGTGCGCAGAAGATGGTTGAGAGTGGCCGGGCCGACATTCTTATTGGCCCCTATAAAAGTGCTGAGCGAGAGAAGCGGTTTGTTTTTTCAGCGCAACCGTTCTACCGCGACAGTATTGTGTTCTTCCATTTGCGTAGCAGCACCTTGCAGTGGAATGGTGATTATCAGCAAGTGCTTGGCCGGCGTATTGGTGTGGTTCGTGGCTGGGCCTATGGCGAACATTTCGA
>JAHJXZ010000211.1 GCA_018827205.1 Gammaproteobacteria bacterium
AGCTGCTGATCATCCCCGGCATGAACCATATGCTGCGCATCAGCGCGCTGGATTTACCGGCGCAACTGGCCAGCTATGACAATCCTCGGCTACCGTTGGCACAGGGGCTGGGCGAGCAGATCGCCGAGTTCATCCAGCGCAGCGGCAAAAAGCCAGCCTCCAGTTAGCCGAGCGGCGGCCGATAAGCGCAAAAGCAGGCGCCCTATAAATTGGCGTCGCGTAAAGGACCGCCGTTTTATGACCGACAGCCCCGCGCCGCAAACCGACACCGACGCTGCCCCACAGGAAGTCGTCGAGCAAGCCCATCCCTGGGCCGAGCTTGCGCCCGAACATTTTCACCTATTGCGCCTGGCTGCCCTGCCCACCGACCGCCACACCGGCGCGCGGCCGCTGCGGTTTATCCAGCTGGGCCGCGTTGAGCGCCTGGGCAAGCAGCACAGCCTGCTGCGCCTGACCTTGCAGCTACCCGGTCAGCGCGTGCGCAAGGAGCAGAATATCTTCGAAGTCTGGGCCAATCATGAACAGCGCACCGTGCGCTTCGGCCCCGACACTGGCCTGCTGGTACAGCCGGAAAACCGTGGCTTGGGGCGCTTTATGCTGGCTCAAGGAATTGCATGGGCGCGTCAG
Source organism: Gammaproteobacteria bacterium (assembly GCA_018827205.1). Lineage (GTDB taxonomy): Bacteria > Pseudomonadota > Gammaproteobacteria > Pseudomonadales > Pseudomonadaceae > Aquipseudomonas. The sequence goes on from JAHJXZ010000211.1 coordinate 628, forward strand.
CACTTTGCCCACTACCAGGTGGAAAACACCCCACTGCCAAGCAAAGACGCCTTCAGTGAAGAAGCCCGCGCCCGCCGAGACCACTGCCTGCAGGCCCAGGGCTTTGTGGTCGAATACCTCGACCCGCTGAAGATCAAAGCGCAATGTGGTGCACCACGGGTCAGCTCGCTGCATGGCGACTGGCACACGGAAAAGGTGCAGATCATCGAGTTACTGGACGCCGCCAGCATGCTGCAACAGGCCGACCAGAGCCTGCGCGAACAAGAGGTGAAAGTACGCAAGCTGGAAGCGCGCATTGATGTATTCAAACGCGAAGACGGCGGTTTGCGCTTCACCATCACCTGTCTGGTGGCCTTCTGCGTATTTCAGGCGGGATTGCTGATCTGGATTGCCACGCGCTAACGGATAGCGCTGGCCTGGCGGTACTGCCCCGGCGCCACGCCGTAAGCCTGTTTGAACTGTCGACTCAGATGGCTCTGATCGGCAAAGCCCAGTTGCATTGCCACACTCAGCGGCGCACAACCATTCCTCAATAACGCCCGCGCCTGCTCCAGACGGCGCTGCATCAGCCAGCTGTGCGGCGGCAAGCCGGTGGCACGGCGAAACACCCGAGCAAAATGAAACGGCGACAAACCCACCGCCTGCGCCAGTTGCTCCAGTGACGGCGGCGCCGCCAACTGACTGGCCAATAACTCCTTGGCACGACTCACAGCGCGCGGCTCATTCCCCGGTGTTAAGCCATCAGGCAAGCGTGCATGACGCTGAAACAGCAACAAAATCGCCTCACGCCAGGCGGTTTGCAGCTGCAGCGCCGAGGCCTGGCTGTCCAGCAACTGATGCAGATTGCCGAATTGACGATGCAGCTGCGGGTCATGCAGCACGCTAAGAGCAAATGACGGCATGCCCTGCTGACATAACTCCAGCTCCGCCAACACACCGCACACCTGCGCGTTGTCCGGGTAGAAGCCGCGGTAGTGCCAGCCCTGATCATGGGCCTTGGAGCCGGTGTGCAGCTCATCCGGGTTGATCAGCACCATGCTGCCGGCCGGCGCCAGATGCTCGCTACCACGGTGGCGAAAACGCTGGGCACCCTGCTCGATCACCGTGAAGACAAAGCCTTCGTGCACATGGGGCGAGAAGCGCTGCTCGATATAGTGCGCGTGCAGCAGCTCGACGCCGTCCAACTCACGCGATTGCCAGAAACGTGTCTGTTCGCCACCCGTCTGCACCATGCCTTAACCGCTAAAACGCGCCTCCAGCTGTAGCTTGATCGCCGGCCAATCATGGTCAGTGATGCTGTACAGCACAGTATCGTCCAGACGCCCATCGGCCAACCGGCGGTGATTGCGCAGTACACCTTCACGCTGCGCCCCGAGCTTTTCGATGGCGCGTTGCGAACGCAGGTTGCTCGCCGCAGTTTTCAGCTGCACACGCACCATGCGCCAGTTCTCGAAGGCATGCTTGAGCATCAGGTACTTGATGGTGCTATTGAGGCCCGTGCCGTGCTGGCTGCGGTCCAACCAGGTCCAGCCGATTTCCGCAGCCGGCAGGCTGCTGACAAAATCAGCAAACCGGGTGGTGCCCACCAGTTGCTCACCCAGGCGGATGGCAAAAGGCAAAGCGCGACCCTCGCGTTGTTCGAGCAGGCCTTCGCGGTACCAGTCCAGACGCTGGGTGCCATTCATATGCACAAGCTCTGCGCGATTGGCTTCGGCCAGGCTCACCAACGCCGGGATATCGGCATCGACCATGGGTTCGATGCGAAGTCCGCCACGTTGCAGGGTAATCAGTTGCGGCTTGAACATAGGGTCCCTCCTCGGACAGAGTCGCAGGCGCGACACGCTAACAGGGCCGGCAAGTGTGCACAATCCACAACAGCAACAAGTTCTACGCCAGTGCGACCTTGGTCGTGCCTGACGCACCGTCACTTTGCTGCGAGACTGGGACAAATCATATGCAGTAGGCTCTGGGCAGCCGCTGTGCTGCCAGATAAGACCCCGGCAGCCCCCTATAGTTTGTTTTCGGAGTTTGCATGACCCTGTCTAGCGGGCTGATCGCCGCGGTTGCGCTGATTTACATGGCCATTCTGTTCGCCATCGCCTTCTACGGCGACCGCCGCGCCGCGCCCATGCCGCCGAAGATTCGCGCCTGGGTGTACAGCCTGTCACTGGCGGTGTACTGCACCAGCTGGACGTTTTTCGGCGCGGTGGGTCAGGCCGCCGAACAGCTCTGGTCGTTTCTGCCGATCTACCTCGGGCCGATCATCATCCTGGTCTTTGCGCCCTGGGTGCTGCAGAAAATGGTGATGATCAGCAAACAGGAAAACATCACTTCTATTGCCGACTTTATCGCCGCGCGCTACGGCAAATCCCAGCCCCTGGCGGTGGTCGTGGCGCTGGTCTGCCTGGTCGGCGTATTGCCCTATATCGCCCTGCAGCTCAAAGGCATCGTCCTGGGGGTCAACCTGCTTAGTGGTGCCGGCGCAGGCGCCAATGGTACCGGTGCCCAGGACACCGCGTTGATCGTCTCACTGGTACTGGCGCTGTTCACAATATTGTTCGGCACGCGCAACCTGGATGTCACCGAACACCACCGCGGCATGGTTCTGGCGATTGCGTTCGAGTCGCTGGTCAAGCTGCTGGCCTTCCTCGCGGTTGGCGCGTTCGTTACCTACGGCCTGTACAACGGTTTCGGCGACCTATTTGACCAAGCCAAGGCCAACCCCGAACTGGAGAGCTTCTGGGCGGAAACCGTCAACTGGCCGGCGATGATGACCCAAACAGGCCTGGCGATGATCGCCATCATCTGCCTGCCGCGACAGTTTCATGTGACGGTGGTGGAGAACATCGAACCGAAAGACTTGCGCCTGGCCCGCTGGGTGTTCCCCGCCTACCTTATGCTCGCCGCACTGTTTGTAGTGCCCATTGCCCTGGCTGGGCAAATGCTGCTACCGGCCGGCGTCACCCCGGATTCCTTTGTGATCAGCCTGCCGCTGTCAGAAGCCCATCCGGCGCTGGCGATGCTGGCCTTTATCGGCGGCGCATCTGCGGCCACCGGCATGGTGATTGTCGCATCGGTGGCGCTGTCGACGATGATTTCCAACGACATGCTGCTGCCCTGGCTGCTGCGCCGGCAGAACACCGAGCGGCCGTTCGAGGCCTTCCGCCACTGGATGCTGACCGCACGCCGGGTAAGCATTGTGCTGATCCTGCTGCTGGCCTACGTGTGCTATCGCCTGCTGGGCTCTAACGCCAGCCTGGCGACCATCGGCCAGGTGTCTTTTGCCGCCATTGGCCAGCTGGCCCCGGCCATGTTCGGCGCCCTGGTGTGGAAGCAGGCCAACCGCCAGGGGGTGTTTGCCGGGTTGTTCTTTGGCGCGTTGATCTGGTTCTACACCCTGGTCATGCCGCTGGTAGCGCGCGGCCTGGGCTGGCCGGCGGATGCCTTGCCGGGCGTGCACACGCTGCTCTACGGGCCGATCGGCTTTCAGGTCGATGCGCTGACCCGTGGCGTGGTGCTGTCGCTGGCCGGTAACTTCCTGCTGTTTGCCTGGGTCTCCTACTTCTCGCGCACCCGCGTGGCAGAGCATTGGCAGGCCGGGCGCTTTATCGGTCATGACCTCGGCAATAAGCCGAGCAACCGCAGCATGCTCGCGGTACAGGTCGGTGATCTGTTGATGCTGGCCAACCGCTTTGTCGGCGAAGACCGTGCGCGGCAGAGCTTTATGCGTTTCGCCTACCGCCAGGGCAAGAGCTTCGACCCCAGCCAGACCGCCAACAGTGAATGGATCGCCCACACCGAGCGCCTGCTGGCCGGCGTGCTCGGCGCCTCATCGACTCGCGCAGTGGTCAAGGCGGCCATCGAAGGCCGCGAAATGCAGGTCGAGGATGTGGTGCGCATCGTCGACGAAGCCTCGGAGGTACTGCAGTTCAACCGCGCGCTGCTGCAGGGCGCCATCGAGAACATCACCCAAGGCATCAGCGTGGTCGACCAATCGCTGCGCCTGGTGGCCTGGAACCACCGTTATATCGAGCTGTTCAACTACCCCGACGGCCAGGTGTATGTGGGCCGGCCGGTGGCCGAGCTGATCCGCTTCAACGCCGAGCGCGGCCTGCTCGGCGGCGGCGATATCGAGGAGCACGTCAGCAAGCGTCTGTTCTGGATGCGCCAAGGTACCGCGCACACGTCCGAGCGACTGTTCCCCAATGGCCGGGTTATCGAGCTGATCGGCAACCCCATGCCCGGTGGCGGTTTCGTCATGAGCTTTACCGACATCACCGAGTTCCGCGAAGCCGAGCGAGCGCTCAAGGACGCCAACGAAGGCCTGGAACAACGGGTCAGCGAACGCACTTTTGAGCTGTCACAACTGAACCAGGCGCTGACCGAAGCCAAGGGCGTGGCGGAAGCGGCAAACCAGTCGAAAACCCGCTTTCTCACCGCCGTCAGCCATGACCTGATGCAGCCCTTGAATGCCGCGCGGCTGTTCTCCGCCGCCCTCTCCCATCAGGAGGACGCTCTGCCCGCCGACACCCGTGAACTGGTGCGCAACCTGGACAATTCGCTACGTTCGGCCGAAGACCTGATCAGCGACTTGCTGGATATCTCACGCCTGGAAAACGGCCGCATCACTCCGGATCGCCACGCCTTTGTACTGAACAACCTGTTCGACACCCTCGGTGCGGAGTTCAAAGTGCTGGCCGCCGAACATGGCGTGGACTTCCGCCTGCGCGGCAGCCGTCTGCGGGTCGACAGCGACATCAAACTGCTGCGGCGTATTCTGCAGAACTTCCTGACCAATGCCTTTCGCTATGCCAAGGGCCGCGTGCTACTCGGCGTGCGTCGCAAGGGCCAGCATCTGCGCCTGGAAGTCTGGGATCGTGGCCCGGGCATTCCCGACGACAAACGCAAAGTGATTTTCGAGGAATTCAAGCGCCTGGACAGCCACCAGACCCGCGCCGAAAAAGGCCTGGGCCTGGGTCTGGCGATTGCTGATGGCCTGTGCCGAGTGCTTGGCCACCAGTTGGAAGTACGCTCCTGGCCGGGCAAGGGCAGCGTATTCAGCGTCACCATTCCCCTGGCCTTGCACGCCGAACCACCCGCATCGCTCAGCCCGCCCGAGCACAACGGCCAGGCGCTGGCTGGCATTCAGGTGCTGTGCATCGATAACGAGGACAGCATCCTCGCCGGCATGCACAGCCTGTTGTCACGCTGGGGGTGTCAGGTATGGACGGCACGTAATCGCCTCGAGTGCGAGCACCTGCTGAATGAGGACGTGCGGCCGCAGCTGGCGCTGGTGGACTTTCATCTGGATGACGGCGAAACCGGCACCGAGCTGATGGCCTGGCTGCGCACGCGCCTGGGTGAGCCGCTTCCGGGCGTGGTGATCAGCGCCGACGGCCGCCCCGAGCTGATCGCTCAGGTACATGCCGCCGGCCTCGACTTCCTGCCCAAGCCGGTCAAACCGGCCGCCTTACGCGCCCTGATCAGCCGGCATCTGAAACTGCGCTAATCAGCCATTCAGGCGCTGGCGGAACAGCGCCTGATGCTCGCGGCATTGCGCAGCTGCGAGCAGGAATACGCCGTGACCGCCGCGCTCGAACTCAAGCCAGGTGAAGTCAACTTCAGGGTACAGCGCCTCGACGTGCACCTGGCTATTGCCGACTTCGATGATCAGCACGCCTTTCTCGGTCAGATGATCCGCCGCCTCGGCGAGCATGCGGCGTACCAGGTTCAGGCCATCTTCACCGCAGGCCAGGCCCAACTCAGGCTCGTGCTGGTATTCGGCCGGCATGTCGGCGAAATCTTCAGCATCCACATAAGGTGGGTTGGAAACGATCAGATCGAAACGCTGCCCCGGTAACCCGGCAAAGCCATCGCCCTGCACGGTGTAAACGCGCTCATCCAGGCCATGGCGCTCGATATTCTGGTTGGCCACTTCCAGCGCCTCATAGGACAGATCGCCGAGCACCACCTCGGCCTCTGGGAACTCATAAGCGCAGGCGATACCGATGCAGCCAGAGCCAGTGCACAGGTCGAGAATCCGCGCCGGCTCCAGCGCCAGCCAGGGCTCGAAGTGCTGCTCGATCAACTCGGCAATCGGTGAGCGTGGAACCAGTACACGCTCATCGACAATAAACGGCATGCCACAGAACCAGGCCTCACCCAGCAGGTAGGCGGTCGGCACGCGCTCATCGATACGCCGCGCCAACAAGGCGTGCAGGTGCACGTGCTCGTCATCTTCCAGACGGCAATCGAGGTAGCTGTCGGCGATTTCATAAGGCAGGTGCAGGGCGCCAAGCACCAGCTGGCGAGCTTCATCCCAGGCATTGTCGGTGCCGTGGCCGAAAAACAGCTCCTCGCCGTGAAACCGACTGACCGCCCAGCGAATGTAGTCGCGCACCGTGCGCAGGCGGGTTGGGTGGGTATGTATAGCGTCGGTCACGGCAGCTCTCCGCAGAAAAAGTGCGTCATTCTAGCAGCCTGCTGCACCCGCCCGCGCAGGGTGCAGCGCTTGTTTAGCGGCGCGCTGCATGACTGACCATAAAGGCCACCACAGTCACAAAGTAAACCTGCCCAAGCCTCACGCTCATCAGTATAATTTTGTTACCAATTTCTAAACCCTTCCCTCCCTTCTCAAGACATCCCTAAAAATGGTCATAGATCCCTTTTCGATCACGGGCTTGCTCGTGCTGGCGATATTTTTGATTGGCATGACGCTGATCGTTTTTGAAGCACAGCTGGAGATGGATAAGTTCAAGCCGGCGATGTTCATGATGTCCGGCCTGATCGTTATCGGTGCCCACTACGCGTTTTACGACCCCAACGGCTTTCAATTCTTCCTCCATGCGCAGAGCGAGATCAAGGAAGAGCTGTTCGGTCTGATCGCCTTTATGGCGTTTATGTGGATGGTGGTCGAGCTGCTCAATGAGCGGAACGTCTTCACCGCCCTCAATGGCTATCTGATGCGCAAAGGCCTCGGCGCGCGCGGCATGTTCTGGGCCACCGGCGCACTGTCGGCGCTGCTCTCGCCGTTTCTCAACAACATCACCACGGCGATGATCTTCGGCAAGACGGTGAAAAACATCTCGACCAATCAACGCTACACGCATATTTCGCTGTGCAACATCGTGGTCGCCTCCAACTCCGGGGTGTGGTTTCTCGGCACCTCGACCAGCCTGATGGTAGTGCTGGCCGGCAAGATCAGCATCGCTGGCCTGCTGTTACTGATCCCCTCAGCGTTGATCGGCTGGCTGTTGTTCGCCGCCACGCTGCATTTCTTCTACCTGCGCAAACTCGATGGCCAGAGCCTGATTCAGGTGGCCGACCAGGCCGAGTCCGCGCTCAAACCCGGCGGTGCGGGCCTGGCGATCGTTGGTTTCTTCGCGGTATTTGGCGCAGTGCTGTGCAACATTGTGCTGAAGGTCAGCATCGAATTCGCCATCGGCATTGGCCTTGGCATCGTTGCGCTGTATGCCTGGTTGCTGATGCACCGCGGCATCGAGCTGCCCTGGCAGGATCAGCTGCAAAAGGTCGAGTGGAACGCCCTGCTGTTCTTTATCGGCATCATCACCTCGGTGGCCTGCCTCAATCATGTCGGCTGGCTGTCGTATATCTCGCGGCTGTTTGAAGTGCTGCACCCCACCGCCGTTAACGTGGTGCTAGGGGTCGCGTCCGGGGTGATGGACAACGTACCGGTGGAGGCAGCCGCGCTGATGTCAAACCCCGAACTGGGTCTCAATCAGTGGGCGCTGAATGCGCTGATGGTGGGTATTGGCGGCTCATTGACAGTGGTCGGCTCAGCCGCCGGAGTGATGGCGATGTCGCTGGACAAGACCTACAGCTTCGCCGTGCACCTGAAGTTTCTCCCGGCCATTCTGGTCAACTTCTTCGGCTCGCTGGGTATCTGGTACCTGCAGTTCGAGCTGTTTGGCCTGTACTAAAACGAAAGCGCCAGGGCATGCCCTGGCGCTTGTCGATGAATGCGGCTTTGGCGCACGCCATCATTAGTCTCGTTTAAGGTGCAATTCGCGCAGCACAGCGATGGAAATCGCCACGGCGAACAACAGCCAGAAATGCTCGGAAAACAGTGCAATCAGGTTCATATTGCAGCTCCTTTGCTTGAAATCGCCGTTCCTCGGCAGCCCCTCGATTCTGCTCGCCGCATAGGCAGCATGCAAGATCATCGACTACAAAGGTTCACAGCAGCGCAGCACAGGCGGACAATGGGTGGACTGTCCATGCCAGCCTGGAGTTCCTGCCATGTCCACCCCTAAAACGATGTTCGCCCTCACTGGCCGCAGCCATGCGCCCGCCAGCCTGAGCAATGCGACCTTGCTGATCATTGATGCGCAAGAGGAGTACCGCAGCGGCGTGTTGCAATTACCGGGGCTGGATGCCGCGCTGGAAGAAATCGCCAAATTGCTGGCCGCCGCCCGTGACCTGGGCAGCGCCATTGTTCACGTCAAACACCTGGGCATCCCCGACGGCCTGCTCGACCCACGCGGCCCACGCGGCCTGCACCTGCCAGAAGCGGCGCCACTACCGGGTGAAATCATCGTCGAAAAACGCATGCCCAACGCCTTCAACGGCACCGACCTGCATGAGCGCCTACAAGCCCTGGGCCATCTGGACCTGATTGTCTGCGGTTTTATGACTCACTCGAGCATCAGCACCACAGTGCGCGCCACCAAGGACTATGGTTACCGCTGCACCGTGGTCGATGCGGCCTGCGCCACCCGCGACTTGCCGGCGCTCGATGGCCAAGTAATTAGCGCCGCCGAGATGCACCGCGCCGAGATGATCGCCCTGGCCGACAATTTTGCCGCCGTGGTGCCTGGCGCCAGCGCCTTGATCTGAATAACCGACAGCGCGTAGCAGTTCGCAACTTGCACAGAGGCTGAGCGGCGTAGTTGAACCCCGCCAGCCCAGGCCGGTCATACCGCCGATAACCACCGAGGAAATTGGCATGAGGAAATCGGAATGAAACACTCCGATGGTTTCGATGCACGCCGCCTGCGCCCACGCAATACCAGCAACTGGCGCCTGCGCCTGGGCGCAGGTTTAGCGGCGTTGTTCGCCACATTCGGCGTGCTGCTGAGCATGGCCGGCATCGCCACCTTGCTCGGCCAACCTGCGGCGCTAGGCCCGCTGAACGAATCACCAGCCGCAGCCAGCACATTTATCGTCATTGGCCTGCTGTTGCTGGTATTCGGTGTGATGCTCTGGCGCCGCTGCCGACGCCGTCTGCGCAGCCCCAGCGACCTGAGCATGGCGCCGCACCTGATGAAAAAGCGCGACTAGATCCAGACAAGCACGGAAGCCGGTAGCTTGGGTACACTAACGGCCTTCGCGGAGGCCTAAATGCAAGACGACGATTTTTCCCTGTTCAAAGCCGAGTTGCGCGGCGTCAAACCGATCAAGCATGACCGCGCCGACACCGGTAAACCCAAACCCAACCGTGCCCAACTGGCCACCCTGCGCCAAGCGGCCACGGCCCGCGTGGATTCAGTCAAGGTCGACGGCCTGTCCGACCAGTTCGTCATTGATGTCGGCGCCGAAGACCCTCTCTACTGGGCCGCCAACGGCGTGCAGGAAGGCCAGATGCGCAAGCTCAAACTGGGCCAAATCAGTTTCGAAGGCAGCCTTGACCTGCACGGCATGAGCGTGGAAAAAGCCCGCGACACCCTGTG
>JAHJXZ010000212.1 GCA_018827205.1 Gammaproteobacteria bacterium
AATGCGCTCAACTTCGACGTACGTACCTTGCTCTATCAGCTAATCGGCGTGGACCTGACCCAGATCCATGGCATCGGCCCTTACTTGGCGCTGCGTTTGGTGGCTGAGTGCGGTACTGACCTGAGTCGCTGGCGTACCGCTCATCACTTCACTTCTTGGCTGACTCTGGCACCTGGCTGCCGGATCAGCGGCGGCAAGGTACTGTCAGCGCATACGCGTAAAACCAAGAACCGGGTTACAGCGCACTTGCGACTGGCCGCTGTGACCATCGGCAAAACGAATACGGCATTGGGCGCCTTCTACCGACGCTTGTCTGCGCGCATCGGCAAAGCCAAGGCAGTGACTGCTACCGCTCGAAAGATTGCCATCCTGTTCTACAACGCAATGCGCTTCGGCATGGAATATCAGGATCCAGGTGCCGATCACTATGAGCAGAAGTATCGGGAGCGCGTGGTAAAAGGGTTGTACCGCCGAGCAGCCGAGTTTGGATTCACGCTACAGGCTGTCGAATGTGTTTCTTAAATGGCCTCAGTTGACTGAAGCCATAACCGCGCGGCCGATATACAGCACCTTGCCGGTTGGCCGGTCCTTCGGCGAGCCGCCGGCCGGTTCCAGGGTCAGTTCGAACAGCTGGCCGGGTTGTACCGCGCCAATTTGTTCGGCAGACAGTTGCAGCGGTTTACCCGGTTCGACCAGGCCCAGGGAGCGCGGGCCGATGGCTGGGTCGATAAGGGTCCAGAATTGCACGGAACGATCGGCCGGGATCTGATCAGACAGCAGCGGTTGCAAACGTAAGCCGCCAGTGCCGTCGACATGCACCACCCAACCTGGTTTAGCCGCCTCACCTGGCGCTTGCAGCACCACGGTGTAGCTGTTGGCGGCAGTATCCGTGCGCCATAGATCAGGCAGCACGGCGATGATCAAGGCAAAGGCCAGGGCGGCGCTGGTGAGGCGCCAGGTGGTCAGGCTCTGCCACCAGGCCAGCCAGCTGTTGACGTTGCTGACGGCTGGCGTCAGCCCGAGGCTGTCCTGCAGGCGTTGCCATAATTGCGCTGAGGGTGCCTGTGGCGGCAATTGGTCGCTCAGCTCAAGAAAGTGTTGCTGCCACTGCAGGGCCATTTGCGCAGCTTCGTCATCGTGTTCAATCAGCTCGCGCACTTCAGCGGCTTCGGCTTCATCGAGCAGGCCCAGGACGTATTCGCCGATTAATGCGCGGCGTTCGGCAGGTTGCTGCGTAATCATGCGTGCAAACACTCCTGCAGCGCGCGCAATCCGGCGCGGATACGGCCTTTGATGGTGCCCAGCGGGGTGGTCAGGCGGTTGGCGATTTGTTCGTGGGTCAGGCCACGATAGAAGGCCAGCAGGATCGGGTGACGGCGATTGCGTTCGATGCCCTGCAGGCAGCGGCGCAGTTGCTGATGTTCGCCTTGTTGTTCCAGAAGTTCGGCGGCCTGCGGGCTGTCGTCGGCGGCACGTTCGATAAAGTCGTCATCCAGTTCCACCGTACGACCCCGGCTGCGCAGCTGGTTCAACGCGCGGTAGCGCAGGATGCTGTAGATCCACGCGCGACCGCTGCCAAGCGCCCGCTGAAAACGTTGGGCGTTGCGCCAGACCTGCACAAAGGCATCGTGCACACAGTCTTCGGCTTGATCACGACGGCCGAGCAAGGTGATTGCCAACCCGAGCATCTGCGCGGCCTCCTGTTGGTAGAGCGCCTGGAATGCGCGGTCGTCCTGCTGAGCACAGGCTTCCAGATGGCTTTCGTAATCAAACAGCGGCTGCGCCATGCACCGGGTTCCTGAGTGTGTGAGCGTGCCAAGGGTTATACCCGAGTGCGACCTGTTTGGATGTCGCGCGAGTGCAACAAATTTTCTCGGTCAGCGTGGCAGTTCGATTCGTGCGGTTTCACCCGGCACTGTTGGCCAGTCCTGTGCGGTCCAGCGCTGACGGGCCTGATCGATCAGGGCCTGGTCGCTGGCGACGAAATTCCAGTTGATCCGCCGTGGGCCAATCGGCGCGCCGCCGATCAATACCAAGTGGCTCTCGCTGCAGGCGCTGAGGGTGTAAGTCTCGCCTTCGGGCAGCACCAACAGGCCGCGTAAAGGCAGTTGTTGGTCATCCAATGTCGCCTCGCCATCAATCAAGTACAGCGCGCGTTCGGCATGTTCGGCGGGAATTTGCAGTGCGGCGCCAGCAGCCAGCTTGATCTCGGCATACACCGTTGGGGAAAGTACCGGTACGGGTGATTGCAGGCAGAAGCCGCTGCCGGCAATCAAGCAGATGTCGACGCCCATGCTGGTACTGCGCGGCAGGCTGCTCGCGGGATGATGGCTGTAACTGGGTTCGCCTTGCTCATCCGCTGCGGGCATGGCCAACCACACCTGCAGGCCATGCATGTGCGAGCCGCTTTCCCACAGCGTCTGTGGTGTGCGCTCGACATGCGCTACAGCATGGCCTGCGGTCATCCAGCTGACTTCGCCGGGGCTGACCAGCTGATTCGAGCCGAGGCTGTCCTTGTGCTGCAATTGCCCCTCGAACAGGTAGGTGAGGGTGGACAGGCCGATATGCGGATGCTGGTTGATATTCATGCCGCTGCCGGCCGGGTAGGTGTTTTCCAGAATATGGTCGAAGAACACGAACGGCCCGACGCTGCGGCACTTGGCCGAAGGCAGGGGGCGCAGGATAGGTTGTCCGCCGAGGTTTTCCGGGCGTGGTTTGATCAGCAGAAAGTCGCTCATTACACGCCCTCGCTTAACTGAGTGCTGACCTGAACTTCGCTGCTGGTCATCAGCTTGTGAATCGGGCACTTGTCAGCGATGCGCAGCAGTTGCTGGCGTTGTGCATCGTTCAGGGCACCATGCAAGGTCAGCTCGACATTTAAGCCGTAAATGCCTTGGCGTTCCTGAGTGTTATCGCGTGTCAGTTGCACGTCCAATCCGGTCAGTGGCAACCCTTTTTGCTTGGCATAAAGCGCAAGTGTCAGGGCTTTACACGCGCCCAAGGACGCATCGAACAAGTCATGCGGATCGGGTGCCGAACCTTCGCCGCCAAGGTCCACTGCCACATCGCTGTGCAGGGTATGCGGGCCAATGTCGATGCGTTGTAGCAAGCCTTTATCATTACTGATGCGGATCATTTGAGCTCCTGAGGCTGAAACCACAGCTCCTTGCGGGCGAAGGGCGTAGCGGAGGGTAAGTCGGGGTTTTGCAGTTCGATAATGCGCCGCTCAGTCAGTTTGGCCTGGCGTAGAGTTTCACTATGGTACTGCTCAAAAAGGCGCTGAAAACTACCATCGACGATCATCGCTTCCAGGCTACGCTCGATGTCGGCTGCCAGGTCAGGGCGGTTGCGTGAGGTAAAAAAATACATCGCCGTTGGGTAGTGCAGCAGTAGGTGCTGATCGATGCTCAAATCAAGCCCGCTTTCTAAGGCGCGTGCCTGTTCTTGCCAGGCCACTACGACTTCGCGAGGGAACAGGTCGAAGCGCCCGGCGGCAAGCATTTTAAACAGCCCCTGATAATTCTGACTGGTGACGACGTCGAGCCCGTTGGCGCGCAGAATCGGGGTGTCTGGCCAATCATGGCGTTGGCCGAATGTATAGCGCTGCAAGTCTGCCAAGCTTTGCGCGCTGGACAGCTGCTCGGAGTTTTCGCGGCGTTGCATAAGCACCCGCCAACCAATCAAACCGCGGTATATCGGAATGCGGATGGGCAGCAAGTGTGCTTCACGTTCATTGCTGGTCATGGTCCACATGACTTGCACTGTTTTGCTGTCATGTTCGATCGCCAGCAGGGCGCGACTTTGCGCCATTGGCACTGGGGTGGCTTGCAGTTCATAACGTCCGGCTGTGCGCTTGAGAGCTTCTGTGAGCAGCGCCAGTGGATAGACTTCGGGATCAATCCCGTCAGAGTGGCGGGGATAGTTCAGACGCTCCGTTGCATAGGCTTGCGGCAGGCTGATTAGTACAGCAATCAAGAGCATTTGTAAGCAGTTTGACCAGGCTATGTATCGGCATATCGGAGCTGAAGCCATTGCAATGATCCTGGTTGCTGAACTAGCCAACAGTGTAGTGAGTCAATTGCACTCACGTCTTCAAGAGGGTTGGGGTTTGAAACGACTTGCGTTGAGTCTTGCTGTTCTTGCCACTGTTTGCAGCCCGCTGGCGCTGGCTCGCGACTATCGCTACAGCGACGCACATCTTCACTACGTCGATTTCTTTCAGGAAAGCGCCGGCATGACCGAGCTGTTTGAGCAGATGGCTGCCGGCAACATTGAGCATGTGATGCTCTCAGGCATTCCGGTAGCGAAGAAATGGCACGAGAACGAACCCAAGCGACCGCGTTACTACGCTGGCGATGATGCCAATGCCTACTGGTACAGCGCGACTGACGTGCTGGTGGCGCATGCCTACAAACAGGTGCCCGCCGAGCAGCGCAAGCGCTTGCATCCATTTCTTTCAGGCTTCAACCCGAATGACAAAAATGCCGATGCGCATGTCCGGCGAATGCTCGAAATGGACCCAGGCCTGTGGCAGGGCATTGGCGAAGTGTTCACCCGCCATGATGACCTCACCGCCCTGATTCACGGCGATGTACCGAGGGCCAACAATGAGGCCCTTGCACGGGTTTTTCACCTTGCCGCCGAATACGATTTGCCGGTGATGCTGCATTCCAACATCACCTCCAAGCGTGAGCGCAATCCGCTGTATCTGCAGGAAATCGAGGACCCGCTGCGCAACCATCCGCATGTACGGTTTATCTGGGCGCATGCCGGCACCAGCATGGAAATCCATCGCCATCAGGAGAAGCTGGATTTCCTCCTGCCCACGCTTGAGCGGATGCTCAAGCAGTACCCCAATCTGTATATCGATCTGTCGTGGACTGTGCTCGAGCCGTATCTGCTGGATCCCGACGGCAAGCCTGATGCAGCCTGGGTGAAACTGGTCAGCAGCTACCCGGCGCGCTTTATGCTCGGCTCAGATGTGGTCGGGCGCTTCACTAGCCTGTCGGACTCTATGAGTGGTTTTAAGCCGTTTCTCGACGCCTTGCCGGAGGGTGTCGCCCATCAGGTGGCGCGCGATAACTTCCTCGCGGTGTTGCCGCGCCGGGTGCAGGCCGAGCTGGCGGAGTAGGGCTGTCATAGCCCTGTCACACGGGTGTCATAGGCTCGCGCCATCTAAAAAAGGAGCGCGACATGCAATACACCCGTTTAAGTGCCCTGGCCGCACTTGTATTGATCAGTAGCCTGGCGCAGGCCGAAGTCCGGGTAGAAGGCCCGGTCGAATACGGCGTTTTCGCCAGCGATTATCAGGACTTTCAGGAAGGTGAGCGGGTATTGACCCGCAGTAATCAGCAGATTGAGCAGGGCGAGGTGATTCCCGCCAAACTCGGCACCAAATTTGGCCTGCGCTACAGCCTGGCTGGCAAGGTGGCCGGCGACTCGCCGCTCACGTTGTTGTACCTCACTCCAGGAGTCACCACGCCCGACGGCAAGCGTCATGACAAGTTTGTGGTGACGCAGGAGTTGGTACTCGGCGCGCCGCTGGATGTTATGGCGTACGAATTTACTGATGCGCATGAAGTGGTGCCGGGTGAATGGCACTTTATGGTGTTTCAGGATGACCGCAAGTTACTGGAGCAGCGGTTTGTCGTGCGGTGAAATTACCTGAAGTCTCAACTCTAAACCCGAGCTCCGGCTCGGTTTTTTTATGATCAAAGGGTCAAGAAGCCAGTGCGGGAGTCGATAGCTAAGTTGGTACATAGTGGCTGAGGGTCTTAAGGGATTCATAAGGATAATGGCCATATGCTATTCAGCAAGCTGCTCTAGAACCGTAAAGGACTGCCGTGATGACCCTAAGAAATCTCAATATTGCGCCCCGCGCGTCACTTGGTTTCGGCCTGGTAGCGTTGCTGGTTTTATTGCTGGGCAGCTTTTCACTGCTGCAGATGACAGAAATGCACAAGCAGTCAGAACAGGTAGACGAAAATTGGTTACCCAGCATTATGAGTCTGGGGGATGTGAGTCAGGACCTTCTGCGTCTGCGCGCGCTGACTTTGCGTTTGCTACTCAATACCGATGAAGCCCGGACCCAGCAGAACCTGACCAGCGTCGAAACGCTCAGAAGCAAACTGGGTGAAGCGCAAAGTAATTATGAAAAGCTGATTTCCAGCACGGAAGAAAAGGGGCTTTACCAGCGGTTCAAGCAGGCAGAAAGCAGCTACCTGCAAGAGCAGAGCAAGATTGTCGAAGCGATGCGCCGTAATGATCGGGATGCGGCTCTGGCGGTTGCCGAAGGCTCTCTAAATGACCATGCCGATAGCATGGCCAAAGCGTTGGTCGATTTATCAGAATTGAACCGCTTCGGTGCCACTGCAGCAGCCAAAAATGCCAATGAGGTATTTGCCAATGCGCGCTTGTGGGTGATCGTGATGATCGTCTTGGCGTTAGGCCTGACAGTGCTGCTGGCGTTACTTTTGACCCGCAGTATTGTCAGCCCGCTTAGCGAGGCCGTTCGGGTTGCCGAGGTAGTGGCGAGCGGTAACCTGACTCAGGCAATCGAGGTACAGGGCTCGGATGAACCCGCACGGTTACTTGGCGCCTTGAAAAGCATGCAGCAGAGCCTGCGCAGTACCATCCAGAATATTTCCGATTCCTCCACGCAGCTGGCCTCGGCCTCGGAAGAGCTCAGTGCGGTAACCGAAGACTCCACCCGCGGTTTGCACCAACAGAATAATGAAATCGAGCAGGCAGCTACGGCGGTCAATCAAATGACCAGTGCCGTGGAAGAGGTGGCGCGTAACGCCGTCAGTACCTCGGAGGCGTCCAGTGAGTCCAACCGTACGGCGCAGCATGGCCGTGAACAGGTACGCCAGACTGTGGACTCGATCAGCCACCTGGCGGATGACGTGACCCATACCGCTTCCGAGGTTGAGCAACTGGCCGGTCAGGTACGCGATATCAGCAAGGTGCTGGACGTGATCCGTTCGATTGCCGAACAGACCAACCTGCTGGCGTTGAACGCGGCAATTGAAGCCGCGCGGGCCGGTGAAGCCGGGCGCGGTTTTGCCGTAGTAGCCGATGAGGTACGTGCCCTGGCGCACCGTACTCAGCAGTCAACCCGGGAGATCGAGCAGATGGTCAGCGGCATTCAGCAGGGCACCGACAAGGCGGTCAACGCCATGCAGAACAGCAACAGTCGTGCGCGTTCAACTCTGGATGTGGCAAAAGCGGCCGGCCAGGCATTGGATGAGATTGCTGCCGCCATTTCGCAGATCAACGAACGTAACCTGGTGATTGCCAGCGCCTCGGAAGAGCAGGCTCAGGTGGCCCGTGAAGTGGACCGCAACCTGGTGAATATCCGTGACCTGTCGATGCAGTCGTCGGCCGGTGCTAACCAGACCAGCGCGGCCAGCCAGGAGTTGTCACGGCTGGCGGTGGACTTGAATGCATTGGTAGCGCGTTTCTCGATTTGATCCTGGACGCGGTCAGCAACAAAAAAGGCCTCCCCTAAGGGTGGCCTTTTTATGTATCAAACAAACGGTTGGACTTACTTACCAGCCCAGCGCTTGAGTACCAGTGTTGCGTTGGTGCCGCCGAAACCGAAGCTGTTGCTCATCACGGTGTCGAGCTTGGCGTTCTCGACGGTGCTGCGCTGGATTGGCAGGTCGGCAATTTCCGGGTCGACTTCGTCAATGTTGACCGAGCCGGCGATAAAGTTGCCTTCCATCATCAGCATGCAGTAGATCGCTTCCTGTACGCCTGCGGCGCCCAGGGAATGACCGGACAGGCTCTTGGTCGAGCTGATGGCTGGGGCCTTGGCACCGAACACTTCGCGAACTGCACGGCTTTCCGCGACGTCGCCGACTGGAGTCGAGGTGCCGTGGGTGTTCAGGTAGTCGATTGGCGTATCGACGGTGGCCAAGGCCTGTTGCATGCAGCGCACCGCGCCTTCACCGCTTGGGGCAACCATGTCGTAGCCATAGGATGTTGCGCCGTAACCGACGATTTCCGCATAGATCTTGGCGCCACGTTTGAGGGCGTGCTCCAGTTCTTCGACCACCACCATGCCGCCACCGCCAGCGATGACGAAACCGTCACGCTTGGCATCGTAGGCGCGCGAGGCTTTTTCCGGGGTTTCGTTGTACTGGGTGGAGAGGGCACCCATGGCGTCGAACAGGAAGCTCTGGCTCCAATGCTCTTCTTCACCGCCGCCGGCAAATACCACGTCCTGCTTGCCCAGCTGGATCTGCTCCATGGCATTGCCGATGCAATGTGCACTAGTGGCGCAGGCAGACGAGATCGAGTAGTTGACACCCTTGATCTTGAACGGCGTGGCCAGGCAGGCGGAAACGGTGCTGCCCATGGTGCGCGGCACGCGGTATGGACCGACGCGTTTGACGCCTTTCTCGCGCAGGATGTCCATGGCCTCCATCTGGTTGAAGGTGGACGCGCCGCCGGAGCCTGCAATCAAACCTACGCGTGGGTTGGAGATTTCTTCCGCGCTGAGGCCCGCATCCTTGATCGCCTGCTCCATTGAGAGGTAAGCGAAGGCTGCGGCATCACCCATAAAGCGATAGACCTTGCGGTCGATCAGCTCTTCCAGGTTCAGGTCAACCGAACCGGATACCTGGCTGCGCAGGCCCATTTCGGCATAGGCAGGGTTGAAACGGATGCCTGACTTGCCAGCACGCAGGCTGGCAGAGACGGTGGCTTTGTCAGTACCCAGGCAGGAAACGATGCCCAGGCCGGTAATCACGACGCGACGCATGCAGAGAGTCCTTTAGAAATTGTCGGTAGAGGTGAACAGGCCAACCCGCAGGCCTTCGGCGCTGTAGATTTCGCGACCATCAACGCTGACGGTGCCATCGGCAATCGCCAGGACCAGGGAGCGGGCGATGGTGCGTTTGATATGGATGTTGTAGGTGACTTTCTTGGCGGTAGGCAGCACCTGGCCGAAGAACTTCACTTCGCCCGAACCAAGGGCGCGGCCGCGACCGGGATTGCCCTGCCAGCCGAGGTGGAAACCTACCAACTGCCACATGGCATCAAGGCCCAGGCAGCCTGGCATTACCGGGTCGCCTTCGAAATGGCAGGCGAAGAACCACAGGTCTGGAGTGATATCGAGCTCGGCGACTATTTCGCCCTTACCGTACTTGCCGCCGGTATCGCTGATGTGAGTGATGCGATCGATCATCAGCATGTTCGGCGCGGGCAGTTGCGCATTACCTGGGCCGAATAGTTCGCCGCGGCCGCAAGCGAGCAGTTCTTCCCGGGTGAAGGCGTTTTGTTTGGTCATGCGAGCTCCTCAATATGTCCCATGCGCCAAGGCTGGGCGAATCGTCCTGGCTGGCGGCGCAGTTTGCCGCGCCTGCCAACAGCCTAGTCATAGACTGTTGCGTTGTGGTGAAAGTCACAGCCTTGTGAGTACAGTTGTACTCCGCTCTTGTTGGCCTGTCATAGCGCCCATGCGCGTTAGCCTGCAGCAGTTGAGTCCTCTTGACTACCCGTCGAAGGTCGAGGGGGCAGCCAGCGCTGCAGTATTCGCTGCAAATCTGCCCGTTTGAAGGGTTTTGCCAGGTAGTCATTCATGCCCGATTGCAGGCAGGCCTCACGGTCGCCCTGCAGGGCATTGGCGGTCAGGGCGATGATCGGCAATTCGGCGCAACCGGGTAGGTGGCGGATCTGTCGTGTGGCCTCGTAGCCATCCATGATTGGTAGGCGGCAATCCATCAGAATCGCGGCATAGTGCTGTTGGCTAACCTGATGCACGGCTTGGGCGCCATCGCCGACCAGGCTGACCCGATAGCCCAGGCTGCGCAGCATGGCTTCGATCACAGTCTGGTTGACTGGGTTGTCTTCGACCAACAGCACCGGCTGGCCGTTGCCCTGGTCAGCCGGCAGTGGCGTGTCGCGGACAGTGGGTGCGACCTGCTGGGAAAATGGCAGCGGCACTTCGAGGGTAAACACCGAGCCCTGGCCTTCCTGGCTGACCGCGCGCAGGGTGCCGCCCATGCGTTCTGCGAGGGTGCGCGCGATGGGCAAACCCAGCCCGGTGCCGCCGTAACGTCTTGAAATAGAAGTGTCGGCCTGCTGGAAGGCATCGAACATATGTTCCAGCCGCTCGGGAGAGATACCAATACCACTGTCATGCACCGCGCAGCTGAACCACAACACCTGGTTGTCCAGTGCCTGCCAGGTGCTGTGCACGCGGATGCTGCCGGTTTCGGTGAATTTCAATGCGTTGCCGATCAGGTTGACCAGGATCTGCCGAATTCGCGTCGGATCGCCTTGTACCTGCAACTGTTCCAAGCCGCCCTGGGTTTCCAGAACTAACTGCAGGCCGCGCTGCTGGGCGCTGTGTTGGAACACCTGAATAGAACTTTGCAGCAGGTCCAGCAAGCTGAAGGGAATGCGTTCCAGTTCGAGGGCACCGCGCTCAATACGCGAGAAGTCGAGAATATCGTTGATGACCTTCAGCAGGTGCTCGGTGGATTCGGTGGCAAGCGCCGCATATTCCGCCTGTTCCTGGGTCATCTCCGTGGTTTCCAGCAGCTGCAGCATACCCAGTACGCCATTCATCGGTGTGCGCAGCTCATGACTCATCATGGCCAAGAAATCGGATTTGGCGCGGTTGGCCAGCTCCGACTGCTCACGAGCCTGAATCAGCAGGCTCATGGCTCGCTGCTGTTCATCGCTGGCGCTGGCCAGGCCGTGGGCGAGGTTGTTGATGTGCCGCGCCAGAGCCTGCAATTCGCCTTCACCGATTTCAGGCAGGGTGGTCTGGTAGTTGCCGGCCTGAATCGCGCTAACGGCTTCACCCATTGCGCTAAGCGGTTGCGACAGGTGGCTGGCTAGGCGGCGAGCGAGAATAAAGGTCAGAACCAGAGCGAATAGGGCGAGTAGGGTGGCCTTGAAGAGGATTTCCTGTTGGCGGGTGTTGAAGGCGTCGTTGGACATGCCCACTACTACATAACCCAGGTAATCATCGGTCAGCGCCTGGTGGCTGGGGTTGTTCAGCGCCGCACTTTGCAAATGGATCGGCGCCTGGAACACCTCGACCTGACTGCTGGCGTGGCCGCTGCCAGGTGTCTGTTCGACATAAACGAGAATTTTACCGGTGTGGTCGCGCACTTCTAGAAAGCGCACATGAGGGGTCTTTAATGTGGCTTGCAACAGGGCGTCGAGAACGTCGAGGTTGCCGGAAATCACTCCATAGGTGCTGGCCGGCGCCAACTGGCTGGCGATCAACTGACCGTAGTGATTGAGTTCCTGTCGCAGGTCCTGCAGGCGCGCAAAGGTAAAAAAACCGGTGAGCAGTAGGGTCATCAGCAGTGCGGGGCCGACGCTTATCAACTGCGTGCGAGTATGGATATTCCAGCCACGGCGCAGGATCATCGGGCCACTCCGTTGCAGTGCACAATGCGTGGCGTGCGGCGCGGAATAGACGTGCACTCTACAACTGACCGGTTGCTTGCGGTTCTGGAGTGAGACTGGGCTTGGGTGCTGGAGATCACGCCACAACCTTGTTTGCGTTTGAAAGGCTGCATGTTAACTGAGCTGCCTGGCTTTGCCAGTGCCTGAGGGCCTGCTAAAAGCTGGCCGCATACGGACAGCGCCGTATAATGCGAGCGATTCGCCACTTTCAATGGCTTACCACGGATGCGTTATGACTGATCAGCAACCCATTGCAGTGCTTGGCGGCGGTAGCTTCGGCACTGCGATTGCAAATTTGTTGGCCGAAAATGGCCAGCACGTCCTGCACTGGATGCGCGACCCTCAACAGGCCCAGGCGATTCGGCTGACCCGTGAAAATCCGCGTTACCTCAAAGGCATCAAGATCCACGCCGGCGTTGTCCCGGTCACCGACTTGGCTGCGACCCTGAGCGCTTGCCAGCTAGTCTTTGTCGCCTTGCCCTCCAGCGCGTTGCGCCAGGCCTTGCAGCCGGTTGCTGAGCAGCTGAGCGGCAAACTGCTGGTGAGTACCACAAAGGGTATCGAAGCGCAGAGCTTTCTGCTGATGAGCCAGATTCTCGAAGACATCGCCCCGCAGGCGCGCATTGGCGTGCTGTCCGGGCCGAATCTGGCGCGTGAGGTGGCCGAGCATGCGCTGACTGCTTCAGTCGTCGCCAGCGAGGATGAAAACCTCTGCCAGCAGGTACAGGCCGCGCTGCACGGGCGCACCTTCCGTGTGTACGCCAGTGGCGACCGTTTTGGTGTCGAGTTGGGCGGGGCGCTGAAGAACGTCTACGCGATCATCGCCGGTATGGCCGCGGCCATGGGCATGGGCGAAAACACCAAGAGCATGCTGATTACCCGTGCACTGGCGGAAATGACTCGTTTTGCGGTCAAGTTGGGTGCTAATCCCATGACCTTCCTCGGTTTGGCGGGCGTAGGCGATCTGATTGTCACCTGCTCCTCGGCGAAAAGTCGTAACTACCAGGTTGGCTTTGCCCTCGGTGAGGGCCTGAGCCTAGAGGATGCGGTGGCGCGATTGGGCGAAGTGGCGGAAGGGGTAAACACCATCAAGGTGCTGAAGGCCAAGGCCGAAGAACTCGATGTCTATATGCCGTTGGTGGCGGGCTTGCATGCGATCGTATTCGAGGGGCGCACCTTGGATCAGGTGATAGGCGCGCTGATGAATGCCGAGCCCAAGACGGATGTCGACTTTATCCCCACCACCGGTTTCTGATTTTTACCTTTAACCCCTACAAGGAGATGAGCATGAGTGATGGCAACCAAGAGCTGCAGCGCGAATCAATTCTGCTGCGCATTTTGTGGATGGTGATCTTCACCATCGTCTGGCAGTTGGCGGAAATACTGCTGGGCGCCGTGGTGTTGCTCCAGCTGGGTTACCGTTTGTTTTACGGCGCGCCAAATGCCGGCCTGCTGAGTTTTGGTGACAGTTTGAGCCAGTACCTGGCGCAGATTGGCCGCTTCGGCACCTTTAATAGCGACGAGAAACCTTGGCCGTTCGCCGACTGGCCGACGCCGCAGGCGCCCCAGGGTGAAACCCCGCACAGCATCCCACCGGCTGCCCACCCAGTGCGTGACGAAGAACCCAAGTTGTGACGTGTTTGTCCGTGAACAGTCGCCTGGCGAGGGCTGGGCGATGAGGCTGTGGTTACTTCGCCATGGCGAAGCCGAGGCAACTGCGCGTACTGATGCCGAGCGCAACCTGACTGCCTATGGCCGGCAGCAGGTGCGTGAGGCAGCTGCGCAGTTGCTAGGGCGGCCGCTGCAGGCTGTACTGGTCAGCCCCTATGTGCGGGCTCAGCAGACGGCAGATCTAGTCTGCGAAGTCTTGGCCTTTAGCGGTATCCGGCAGACCGTGCCCTGGCTAACGCCGGAGAGTGATCTGCGCCAAGCGCTGCGGGAACTGGATGGTTATGCGTTCGATGAACTGTTGTTGGTCACCCATCAGCCGCTGGTTGGCGCATTGGCGGGCCTGCTGATATATGGTCATCGTCAGCAACCGCTGCCGATGGACACCGCCAGTTTGGCGTTGCTGGAAGGTGATGAGCTGGCCGCTGGGTTGATGAATTTATCTGCCCACAAGCATCCAAGTCGTTCCTGACGTTTCACTACACACCGAAACATTTCTCCTCTTGCGGGCCGCCTTTGTGCGTGGAATAGTCAAACCAAGCAATTGCTTGGTTGGCTCCACAAAAATAACAAAGGAGGAAGCCCTGTGGCTGATGCAATCCGTTTGCCGCTTGAGGTGTTTTATGAGCGCGAGGCTCGGCACCCGAATAAACGCTACATGGTGCAGCCGCTGCCGGGCGGTCAGCTGCAGGAACTGAGCTGGGCCGACGTCGGCGAGCAGGCGCGCCGTGCGGCCAACTGGCTGCGTAGCCGCGAACTGCCGCAGGGCAGCCGCATTGCGATCATTTCCAAGAACTGTGCGCACTGGATCGTCACCGATCTAGCGATCTGGATGGCTGGGCACGTCTCGGTGCCGCTCTATCCCAATCTCACTGCCGACTCAGTCGGCCAGGTGCTGCGCCACTCCGAAGCGGCGCTGGTGTTCGTCGGCAAGCTGGATGATTGGCCAGCAATGGCTCCCGGGGTACCGCAGGATGTGCCAACCGTCGGCCTACCACTGCGCCCGCAGGGCGAGTTCAGCTTTACCTGGGATGATCTGCAGGCTTGCACGCCGATTCAGGACAACCCCAAGGCGGCTGCCGATCAGCTCGCCACCATCATCTACACCTCCGGTACCACCGGCACGCCGAAAGGGGTGATGCATCATTTCAGCAATTTCGGCTTTGCCGCCAGCCACGCCACTGAGTTGTTTGGCGTTGGCGAGAATGACCGAGTGCTTTCTTACTTGCCGCTGTGCCATGTGGCCGAGCGCATGTTTGTCGAGCTGGCATCCATTTATGCCGGACAGACGATCTTCTTCGCCGAAAGCCTGGACACCTTCCTCGAAGACCTCAAGCGCGCGCGGCCAACGGTGATGTTCGGCGTACCGCGGATCTGGACCAAGTTCCAGATGGGCGTCTACAGCAAGATGCCTGCGGAGAAGCTGGATTTCCTGCTCAAGCTGCCAATCATCGGCCGTATCGTCGGTAAAAAAGTACTGGTCGGCCTGGGGCTTGATGCCGTGCGTTATGCGCTTTCTGGCGCCGCCCCGGTGCCTGAGGCGCTGCTCAACTGGTACAAACGCCTGGGCCTGGATGTGCTGGAGGTCTACGGCATGACCGAGAACTGCGGTTATTCCCACGTGTGCCGGCCGGGTAAGTTCAAGCAGGGTTGGATCGGCCAGAATAGCCCCGGCGTGGAAGTGCGCATTGCCGAGGATGGCGAAGTGCAGGTGCGCAGTGGCGCGACCATGCAGGGCTACTACAAAGACCCGGAAAAGACTGCCGAAACCATCACCCCCGATGGCTTCCTGCGCACTGGCGACAAGGGTGAACAGGATGGTGAAGGCAACCTGCGCCTGACCGGGCGGATCAAGGAAATCTTCAAAACCAGCAAGGGCAAATACGTTGCTCCGGCGCCTATTGAAAACCGCCTGGGCGAACATTCGCGCATCGAGCAGGTGTGTGTGGTCGGTGACGGCATGGCCCAGCCCATGGCCCTGTGCGTACTTTCTGATGTAGGCCGCAGCGAGGCCCTCAACGGCGAGCGTAGCGAGCTGGAAAACAGCTTGAAAAAGCTGCTGGAAGAGGTCAATCAACGCCTCGACAAGCACGAGCGTCTGCAGCGCCTGGTGCTGGTCAAGGAAGTTTGGGCGGTCGATAACGGCTTCCTGACGCCGACCCTGAAGATCAAACGCGCGGTGGTTGAAGGCACCTATGGCGAACGCTTCGATGAGTGGACCTCTCGCAGCGAAGCGGTGCTCTGGCACGATTGATCAGGCATGTGGCCGGCGTGCTATATGCCGGCCACATTCTGGCTGAATAGACCCTCAAGGACTGACTATGGCGCTCTGGCAGCAAACCCCAAATCTCGAGCAGCTCAATGCGATTCTGAAAAATACCATCGGCGAGCAACTGGATATCCGCTTCGAGTCGTTCGATGACGAGTCGATTACCGCCAGCATGGTGGTCGACGCACGCACTCATCAGCCTTACGGCCTACTGCATGGCGGCGCCTCCGTGGTACTGGCGGAAACCCTCGGTTCCACCGCCAGCCATCTGTGCATCGACAGCAGCAAGTTCTACTGCGTCGGCCTGGAAGTAAACGCCAACCACCTGCGCGGCTTGCGCAGCGGCCGGGTCACGGCGGTCGCCCGCGCCGTGCACCTGGGGCGCACCACCCATGTCTGGGATATCCGTCTGAGCGGTGAGGATGGCAAAGCCAGCTGTATTTCTCGGCTGACCATGGCCATTGTGCCGTTGGGTGAGAACAGCCCCGCGCTGCGTTAATCGCTAGAACTCGCCACTGATCACTCACTGGCGGGCCTCCCATCAGCTTTGGCTATAGTGCCGTCATTCACTGGCCGTTTTGTCATTGCCGCATCGACAGGGCTGCCGGACAATCATCCGTAACTTTCCTGATAAGCCCGCCGCCATGATCCAGTCTGTGTTCTTCGCCCATGCCAACGGCTTTCCCTCGGCCACCTACGGCAAGTTGTTTGCCGCGCTGGCGCCTGAGTACTCGGTGCAGCATTTGCCGCAACATGGCCATGACCCGCGTTTCCCGGTGAATGACAACTGGAGCAACCTGGTCGATGAGTTGATCCATCACCTCGAAACCAACGCGCAGCCGGTATGGGGTGTTGGGCACTCGCTAGGTGGTGTGCTGCACTACCACGCCGCTTTGCTGCGCCCCGAGCTGTACCTGGGGGTGGTGATGCTCGACTCGCCAGTGCTGACCCTGGCAGATAAGATGGTGATTCGCGCGGCCAAACGCTTCGGTTTTATCGACCGCATTACCCCGGCAGGGCGCACCCTGGGCCGGCGTGAGGAGTTTGTCGATCTGGCCGAAGCGCGTGGCTATTTCGCAGCTAAAGGCCTGTTTCGCCGCTTTGATCCCGAGTGCCTGGACGCCTATGTGCAGCACGGCCTGCAAGCCTCGGGTAATAGCCTGCGCCTGCGTTTTGATCCAGCCACGGAAATCAGCATCTACCGCAGCGTGCCGCACACCAGTCCGGGACGTCCGCAACAGCTGAAGGTGCCGCTGGCCATGGTTCGCGGCCGGCATAGCCGGGTGGTTATGCCGCATCACGCGCACTTGGTCCGACGCGTGCCGAAGGGCGAGTACCTGACGCTTCCTGGCGGTCATATGTTTCCCCTGGAACGCCCGCAGGACACCGCAGAGCTGTTGAAAAAGCTGTTCCAGCGCTGGACCGGGCAACCTGCAAGCGAGCAAAGCGCATGAGCCTGAAATTCGAAGAAGTCCGTCTGCGCCTGCCGCATATCGAGCTGGCCGCTCACCTGTATGGCCCCGAAGACGGCGTGCCGGTGATTGCCTTACACGGTTGGTTGGACAACGCCGCAAGCTTTGCCCGTCTAGCGCCGCTGTTGCCGGGGATGCGTATCGTGGCTCTGGATTTTGCCGGTCATGGCCATTCCGATCACCGCCCGCCAGGAGGCAGTTACGCCATCTGGGACTATGCCCACGATGTGCTGCAGGTCGCCGAGCAGTTCGGCTGGCAGCGCTTTTCCCTGCTCGGGCACTCCATGGGCGCGATTGTCTCGGTGCTGCTGGCAGCGGCCATGCCTGAGCGTATCGAGCGTCTTGCACTGATCGACGGGTTGATCCCCTATACCGGTGAGCCGGACACCGCGCCACAGAAACTCGGCGAGGCGCTCAAGGCGCAGCTGGCCTTGGCCGGCAAAAGCAAACCGGTGTATGCGGAGTTTGCCCGCGCCGTGGAAGCACGGATGCGCGGGGTAGGGGCGGTCAGTCGGGAAGCAGCAGAATTGCTCGCCCAGCGCGGCCTGATGCCGGTGCCCGGTGGTTACACTTGGCGCACCGACAGCCGCCTGACCCTGCCATCGCCACTGCGCCTGACCCACGCCCATGCCCTGGCATTTGTGCGCAACCTGCAATGCCCAACCAAGCTGGTGATGGCGCAACAGGGTATGTTGCTCGCACAACCGAGCATCACTCAACTGGTTGAAGGTCTGGCCATCGAGGTGGCGCAGTTGCCTGGCGGGCATCATCTGCATCTGGATGACGACGTAGGCGCGGGCTTGGTAGCAGACTGTTTCAAAGCTTTCCTGGGTGCGCCTTGACTTGGTAAAGGCAACTGGGGAAAGGTGTCAGCGATACCCACGGAGATTCGCATGATCGACCTGTATACCGCCGCTACCCCTAACGGCCATAAAGTGTCCATCGCATTGGAAGAGTTGCAACTGCCGTACAACGTCCAGGCTTTGAGTTTCGACAAGCAGGAGCAAAAGGCTGCGGCCTTCCTCAAAATCAATCCCAATGGCCGCATTCCGGCGATTGTCGACCGCGATAATGATGATTTCGCCGTGTTCGAGTCCGGTGCCATCCTGCTGTATCTCGCCGAGAAAACCGGCCAACTGTTGCCCTGCGACGCCAAGGGGCGTTCGCGGGTGATCCAGTGGTTGATGTTCCAGATGGGCGGAGTCGGCCCGATGCAGGGCCAGGCCAATGTGTTCTTCCGCTATTTCCCGGAGAAGCTGCAGGGCCCGATTGACCGTTACCAGCACGAAACTCGGCGTCTTTATGAAGTACTCAATACGCGCCTGAGCGAGTCGCAGTACCTGGCTGATGACTACAGCATCGCCGATATCGCCACCTATCCGTGGGTGCGCATTCATGATTGGGCCGGTGTATCCGTCGACGGCCTGGAGCATCTGCAGCGCTGGATGAATGAGCTGGCTGCTCGTCCTGCAGTGCAACGCGGTTTGCTGGTACCGCAGCGCGAAGCAGACGGCGAAAAAATCGTCAAAGCTGCCCAGTCGATGTTGATTAAATGAGCCTTGTTAATCGTTACTACCTCGGTCTGAGCCTGCTGCTGGCTAGCTCTGTCGTCTGCGCAGACGTGGCCGGCAGTCAGGACCTTGAAGTATTGCCGCGTTTCGACGGGAGCAAGATTGTCAGCTTCAAGGATGTTGCCGAGCAGGAACGTATCTACCCGCAAGGGGCGATTCGGCGCATCAGCGGCACCCTGCGCTACGAGCGCGAAGTGGCCGCCCAAGGCCAGTTGACCGCAGTAACTTATGAGCTTCCGCGTACTCACTCGGCCAATGAGGTGTTCGCCAAGGCCCGGGGCGACCTGCAAGCCCAGGATGCGGAGTTGCTTTACTGGTGTGTGGGCCGCGAGTGCGGCTCAAGCAGCCTGTGGGCCAATGCGGTATTTGCCAATGCCACCCTGACCGGTTCCGATGACGAGCAGACCTATGCGCTGCTACGTCTGGCTGAGCCACGCCAGGACAGCCTGCTGGCGATCTACAGCATTACCCGTGGCAACAAACGCGCCTACCTGCATGCCGAGCTGCTGAACGCCAATGCGCCGTTGGGTGAGGTATTGCCAACCCCAGCCACCCTGCAGCGCCAGCTGAAAAGCACCGGTGAACTGCGCCTGGCCAAGCAGGTCGAACCCAGCGCGGCCTGGACCGAACTGCTGGCGCGCAGCCTCAGGCTCGACAGCACCTTGCGTGTCACCATCAGTGGTGCACAAGCCGAGGCCTGGCGAAATGCGCTGGTTGAGCAGCGGGTGCGCGCCAGCCGTCTGGAGCTTGGTGAGGCGGATGTAAGCGGCGTACAACTCAACGTGCTGCGCTAAAACGCCACTGTCGGTACTCTGTCGTTATTAATTGATCCGGCTCTGTCCCTTGTGGCAGAGCCTTTTTGCGTTATGCAGGGAGCTGCTTGAATGGCCAATAACGATCGTTTGCTGGTGCAGATACTGCTGCTGGTCCTATTGGGCGCCAGCTTGTGGGTGTTGGCACCGTTCTGGTCGGCTTTGTTCTGGGCCGCCGTGTTGTCATTTGCCAGCTGGCCGGTGATGCGTGTGCTGACTCGCCTGCTCGGCGGGCGTCAGGCTTTGGCTGCAGGTTTACTAACCCTGACCTGGACTGTGGTGGTGGCCGTGCCGTTGGTGATGCTCGGCTTCAACCTGGCGGATCACATCAAGGGTGTTACCGCGCTGCTCAAGGATTTTCAGGTCGAAGGGCTGCCGCCGGCACCCGCCTGGTTGGCGGGTATACCGTTGATTGGCGACCGTTTGGTGGGTTTCTGGATGACCATCGACCAGCAAGGCGCGGCGTTTTTCGCCACCGTGCGGCCGTACCTGGGGCAGGTCGGTAACTGGTTGCTGGCGCGCAGCGCGCAGATTGGTGGTGGCATGCTGGAGCTGGCCCTGAGCCTGATTCTGGTGTTCTTTTTCTACCGTGATGGGCCGCGCCTGGCAGCGTTTGCCGAAAGCCTGTTGCAGCGGTTGATTGGTGAACGTGCCGAGCATTATCTGGCGTTGGTCGCCGGTACCGTGCAGCGAGTTGTCAACGGGGTGATCGGTACTGCCGCAGCACAGGCGATCCTGGCCTGGATCGGTTTCGTCATCGCTGGCGTACCGGGCGCGCTGTTACTGGGGATTCTGACCTTCGGCTTCAGCCTGATCATGGTTCCTCCGTTGATCTGGGGGCCAGCCGTGGCCTGGCTGTTCTGGCAGGGGGAAATCGGAATGGCGATATTCCTGCTTGTTTGGGGCTTCTTTGTGATCAGCGGCGTCGACAACATCCTCAAACCTTACCTGATCAGCCGTGGCGGCAACCTGCCGCTGATCGTGGTGCTGCTGGGGGTATTCGGCGGCATCCTGGCGTTCGGTTTTATGGGCCTTTTCCTCGGCCCGACCTTGCTGGCCGTGGCCTACAGCCTGCTCAGTGATTGGGTCGGTAGCCCGGTTGTAAACACCGCTGCAAGCAGCGCCGAGCCGGCCGATAAACCGCTCAGCTGAGTGTGCTACGCCACCGCGATGCTGTTCGAGCGGGTTGGCATTCTCGGTAAATTTCTCGGGCGGCGCCTTGGTCGCCTGTAATCGTGGTGGTAGCCTTGCTGCGCTTCGCGGCCGCTCAACAGCTTGCGCAGTTAGGTGTTGCGCGCAAGCCCAACGCCGCGCCTCAAGCCGCAACACTGTTCAGCAGTGGTACAGGCGGTAGCAGGGAAGCCCCACACCTATAACGGATATGCAGGATTACCCTCCATGAAGAAAATTGCAGGCAGCGCCCTTGGCGCAGTTGTCGTTCTCGGCGCATTGAGCACCGCAGGCGCCTGGTATACCGGTCAGCAGCTTCCAGCGGTGCTGGAAACCTCGATTCAGCAAGCCAACGAAGATATGGGCAAAACCCTGCCTGCCCTGGGCCTCAGTGCCACCATCGAACTGGTTTCGCTGGAACGTCAATTATTTAGCAGCAACGCGCGCTACCGCATTCAGTTTGCCGGGAGCCTGGATGGCGAATCGCCGAGTAACTTCGAGTGGTTTGTCACCGACCGCATCGAGCATGGGCCTTTCCCGCTTTCGCGACTGCAAACCCTCAAACTGCTGCCGGTGATGGCCACCAGCAATTATGCGCTGGAGCGCAGCCCGGAGCTGGAGAAGTGGTTCGCCGGCAGCCAAGGTGGCGCGCCGCTGCAGGGCCAGGTCAGCCTCGGCTACGACCGCTCGATGAGCGGCAACCTGCGTGTGCAACCGTTGCAGATGGCGCTGGATGAGCAGACCCAGATCGATTTCAGCGGCCTGGAGATCGACTTCGACAGCAGCGCGAATGTCGAGAAGATCAGCGCCAGCGGCGTGATGGACAGCTTCAAGGTCACCTCAACCCTGGCCACCGATGAAAGCATGCGCCTTGAGTTCAAGGGCATGAACCTCACCAGCAACACCCGTAAGGGCGTCAGTGATTTCTACCTGGGGCAGAACGAGGTGCGCCTGCAGCAGATTGAGCTGCAGATTGGCGAGAGCGCGCCCATTCTGTTCAAGGATTTCGTCCAACGCGATGAAACCAGCGAAGCCAACCTGCAGCTGTCGGCGCGTTACAGCTATGACATCGGCATGATCAGCTACCAGGGCAACGACATCGGCTCCTCGCAGATGCTCTGGACAGTGAAAAACCTCGACGCGGCGGCCCTGCAGTCGATGGTTGAGCTGTACGGCAGCCTTCTGCAAAGCGGTAAGGTCGACAGTGAAAGCGGCATGCCGCAGCTGACTGACGAGCAGACTGCGCAGTTCAAAACTGATCTGGAAAAACTGCTGGCGGGCAAACCGGGTATGGCCCTGGAAAAACTGGCGTTCAAGACCGCCAATGGTGAGAGCAGCTTCAGCTTTGGTCTGGACCTTGATAAGCCGGTGTCCTTTGACTTGCCGGCGCCTGAGCTGGCCAAGCAGCTGATCGCTCAGCTGGATGCCAAATTGCTGGTGTCCAAGGCGATGATTACTGATGTGATTGGCGTGCAGGCCACCCTGGCCGGGGAAACGGACAAGGAAGCGATTGCTCAGCAGGCTGCGATGGTGGGTGAAATGGCCAGCGGTATGGCGCTGGCCAGCGAGCTGGCCGTGCTGCAGGGCGAGGACATCAGCTCCAGCCTGCATTACGCCAACGATCAGGTGACCTTCAACGGCAAGCAGATGACTGTGGATCAGTTCGTGGCGCTGGCCATGAGCAGCGGCGGCGGTTTGGCCGGCATGGGTGATGACGCCCCGGCCGATGACGCGCTGTTGGATGAAAGCGAGGGTGAGAACACCCTTCAGTAAAGCCTTCAGCGCTACGCCACTGGCGTAGCCTGCGCGGTAAATACGGCCAGACGACCTATAAACGGGGCGTCTGGCCGTTTTTGTTTAACCGCAGAACGCGATCTTTACGCTTTCTTTATGCCTGGAGGCACCGCCCGCACTCGTTCCTTTACGCCCTGCTTGCCGACAATTTGCCCTAAGCGGTAGCCACCGTAACAAGGAGCAAACACATGAGCATTCTCGACGGGGTGTCCCTAGGCCTGGCCTTGGGACTTTTCATCTATCTGCTGGTTGCGCTACTGCGCGCTGATCAGGCGTAGGGGCGCATATGCACAGTTACGATTTCACCTTGATCCTGGCGTTCTTCGTCCTGGTTCTGCTGCCGGCACCCTTTTTTGGGCGTTACCTGTACCGCGTGATGGAAGGCGAAAAGACCTGGCTCAGCCCCGTGCTGCAGCCGGTCGAGCGGCTGTGCTACCGGATCGCCGGTGTCGATAGCAACCGCGAGCAGGACTGGAAAGCCTACAGCCTGGCGTTGCTGGCCTTCACCCTGATCAGCCTGCTGACGCTGTTCGCCATCCTGATGCTGCAAGGCAGTTTGCCGCTCAACCCGCAGCAATTGCCGGGGTTGGAGTGGACGCTGGCGTTCAACACCGCCGTGAGTTTCGTCACCAATACCAACTGGCAGGCGTATAGCGGCGAAGCGCAGATGAGCTACTTCAGCCAGATGGTCGGCCTGGGCGTGCAGAACTTCGTCAGCCCGGCAGTCGGCCTGGCCGTGCTGGTAGTGTTCTGCCGCGGCATCGCCCGGCGTTCGAGCAACAGCGTCGGCAACTTCTGGGTCGATCTGACCCGCGCCACGCTCTACGGCCTGCTGCCGTTCTGCCTGGTTCTGGCGCTGTTTCTGGTGTGGCAGGGCGTGCCACAAACCTTCCTCGAATACGTCACCGCGCACACCATCGGCGGCACCGATCAGGTTGTGCCACTTGGGCCTGCAGCCAGCCAGATTGCCATCAAGCAGCTGGGCACCAACGGCGGCGGTTTCTTCGGCGTCAACTCGGCGCATCCGTTCGAGAACCCAACGGCCTGGAGCAACCTGTTCGAGGTGGCCTCAATCATCCTGATTCCCGCTGCGCTGCTGTTCACCTTTGGTCATTACGTCAAAGACCTGCGCCAGAGCCGCGCGCTGTTGGCCTGCATGCTGATTCTGTTCAGCATCGGCCTGGGCGGCACCCTGTATGCCGAGCACCAGCCGAACCCTGCGTTGGCCGCATTGCCGATTGAGCAAAGCGGTTCGCTGGAAGGCAAGGAAAGCCGCTTCGGCACCACGGCCTCGGCGCTGTGGGCGGTGACTACCACGGCCGCCTCCAACGGCTCGGTCAACGCCATGCACGACAGCTTCAGTGCGCTGGGCGGGATGATCCCGATGTTCAACATGATGCTTGGCGAAGTGATCTTCGGCGGCGTTGGCGCGGGCCTCTACGGCATGCTGCTGTTTGTGCTGATCGCGGTATTTCTCGCCGGCCTGATGATCGGTCGCACCCCGGAATACCTCGGCAAGAAGCTTGAGGCGCGCGAAGTACGCCTGCTGGTGGCCACCTTGCTGGTGATGCCGATTGGTGTGCTGGTTCTGGGTGCTCTTGCGGCCACTCTGCCAGGACCTGCTGAATCCATCACCAACCCAGGTGCGCATGGCCTTAGCCAGGTTCTCTATGCCTACACCTCGGGCACCGGCAACAACGGTTCAGCTTTTGCCGGCTTTGGCGCGGGCACTCCGTACCACAACCTGATGATTGGTCTGGCCATGCTGCTCGGGCGCTTCGGTTACATCCTGCCGATTCTGGCGATTGCTGGCAGCTTGGCGGCGAAGAAACGCTCGCCGGTGGGCAACAACAGCTTCCCGACCCACGGCCCGCTGTTTGTCACCCTGCTGACCCTGACCGTTGTACTGATCGGCGGTCTGACCTTCCTGCCGGCACTGGCCCTAGGCCCGATTGCCGAGCATATGACTCTGTTCCAGGGTTTCTAAGGGAGAACCATGATGAATGCCCGTATTGAACCGGCGCTGAACAGCGCCCAGCAACACCCGAAAACCTCGCTCGCAGCCTTGTGGAAGCCGGCGCTGCGCCAGGCTTTCGTCAAGCTTGATCCTCGCCAGCTGTTGCGCTCGCCGGTAATGCTAGTAGTTGAGCTCACAGCGGTGGTGACCACCGTGCTGTGTTTTATCCCTAACCCACAGGTCTCCACCGGCCTGGCAGTGCAGATCTCCCTGTGGTTGTGGTTTACCGTTCTGTTTGCCAACTTCGCCGAAGCGCTGGCCGAAGGCCGTGGCAAGGCCCGCGCCGATAGCCTCAAGGCTGGCAGCCAGGGGCTGAATGCGCGGCGCAAGAATGGTCAGCAGTTCGAGACCGTTGCGGCTAGCAGCCTGCGCCGTGGCGATATCGTGCGGGTCGAGGCCGGCGAACTGATCCCTGGTGACGGCGAAGTCGTCGAAGGCATCGCCGCAGTCAACGAGGCGGCGATTACCGGTGAGTCCGCGCCGGTAATCCGTGAGTCCGGTGGCGACCGTTCGGCCGTCACCGGCAACACCCGAGTGGTCTCCGACTGGCTACTGGTGCAGATCACCGCCAACCCCGGCGAGTCGACCCTGGACCGGATGATCGCCTTGGTCGAAGGCGCCAAGCGGCAGAAGACGCCCAACGAAGTGGCGCTGGATATTCTGCTGATCGGCCTCACCCTGATCTTCCTGCTGGTGGTGGCCACTCTGCAGCCCTTCGCCCGTTACTCGGGTGGCGACCTGCCGCTGGTGTACCTGGTGGCACTGCTGGTGACCTTGATCCCAACCACCATTGGCGGCCTGCTCTCGGCCATCGGCATCGCCGGCATGGATCGCCTGGTGCGCCTGAATGTTATCGCCAAGTCCGGCCGTGCGGTGGAAGCGGCGGGGGACGTGCATGTGCTGCTGCTCGACAAGACCGGCACCATCACCTTCGGTAACCGCCGTTGCAGTGCGCTGTACAAGGCGCCTGGGGTATCCGGCAAGCTGCTCAGCGACGCCGCGTTGCTGGCTTCGCTGGCGGATGACACCGCCGAAGGCAAGTCGATTGTCGAATACCTGCGTGGTTTGAGCACCTTGGTCGAGCCTGAGCGCAGTGCGATCAAATCGATTGCCTTCAGTGCCGAGACGCGCCTGTCTGGCGCCGACTACAACGGCCACAGCTACCGCAAGGGTGCAGTGGATGCGGTGCTGCTGTATCTGGGCATCCAGCGCAGCGACGTACCGCCGGTATTGGCCCGTGAAATCGAAAAGATCGCCCAGAGTGGCGGTACCCCCTTGCTGGTAGCCGGTGACGGTCGGTTGCTCGGCGCCATTCATCTCAAGGACGTGGTCAAGCCGGGTATTCGCGAACGTTTTGCCGAGCTGCGCGCCATGGGCATCCGCACTGTGATGGTGACCGGCGACAACCCCTTGACCGCCGCCGCCATCGCTGCCGAAGCGGGTGTCGATGACGTAATCGCCGAGGCTACCCCGGAGAAGAAGCTGCAGCGCATTCGCCAGGAACAGGCCGAAGGCAAGATGGTTGCCATGTGCGGTGACGGCGCCAACGACGCGCCAGCCCTGGCCCAGGCCGATGTGGGCCTGGCGATGAACGATGGCACTCAGGCGGCGCGTGAGGCGGCGAATCTGGTCGACCTCGACTCCGATCCGACCAAGTTGCTCGACGTGGTGCAGGTAGGCAAGGAGCTGCTGGTGACCCGCGGCGCGCTGACTACCTTCTCGGTGGCCAACGATGTGGCCAAGTACTTCGCCATCCTCCCGGCGCTGTTCGCCGGCATCTACCCGCAGCTCGGCGCGCTCAACCTGATGCAGCTGCACAGCCCGCAGAGCGCGATTCTCTCGGCGATTGTGTTTAACGCACTGATCATCGTCGCGCTGATTCCGCTGGCCCTGCGCGGGGTGCGTGTACAAGCCGCCGATGCTGCCAGCCTGCTACGGCGCAACCTGCTGATCTACGGCCTGGGCGGCCTGCTGGCGCCCTTTGTCGGGATCAAGCTGATTGATCTGCTGTTGGTGGCCGTCGGCCTCGTTTAACCAACCGCGATCCGTAGCCCGGATGAACTCCGGGCCCGAATTGCATCCGGCTATACAGAATCTGGAGATTCATCATGCTTAAACAACTCCGCCCAGCCATTAGCGTGCTGGCGTTTATGACCCTGGTCACCGGCGTGGTCTATCCGCTGACCGTCACCGGCGTGGCGCAACTGGCGTTTCCGGCGCAGGCGGGTGGCAGTCTGTTACGTAATCAACAAGGCGACGTGCTCGGCAGTGCGTTATTGGCACAACCCTTCGAGGGCGCACAGTGGTTTCAGCCGCGGCTATCGGCCGGTGATTACGCCACCGTGGCCAGTGGTGCGAGCAACCTGGCGCCGAGCAATCCGGCGTTGGCCACGCGCATAGCCGAAGATGCCCAACGCTTGCAGGGTGAAGGTCAGGGCGCCGTACCCATGCAACTCGTGACCACCTCGGGCAGTGGCCTTGACCCGCACCTGTCGCCAGAGGCAGCGGGTTACCAGGTGGCACGTATTGCCGCCGCGCGGGGTATTCCAGCGAGCAGTTTGCAGCGACTGATCGAGGCGCATGTGCAAAGCCCACTGGTGGGCCCGCCTGTTGTCAACGTACTGGCGCTTAACCTGGCACTGGCCGACAATTCGCCTCCCGAAAAAGCTGAGTAACATGCATGAGTGATGCCGTACGCGCCGATGCCCTGCTCGATGAGATGCCGCGAGAGGGTCGTGGCCGGCTAAAGGTCTTTCTCGGTGCGGCACCTGGCGTAGGTAAGACCTACGCCATGTTGCAGGCGGCGCAGGCGCAATTGCGCCAGGGCGTCGACCTGCGCGTTGGTGTGGTGGAAACCCATGGCCGCGCGGAAACCGAGGCCATGCTCACCGGCTTGCCGCAACAGCCGCAGCAGCGTCTGGAATACCGTGGCGTGGCGCTGAGCGAGATGGACCTCGACGGCATTCTGGCCAAGCCGCC
>JAHJXZ010000023.1 GCA_018827205.1 Gammaproteobacteria bacterium
CACTGGCCGACTTCACGGCCGCTGCCGGACAGTACGTTGAATACGCCATCCGGCAAGCCCGCAGCAGTGAAGATTTCGGCGAGCTTCAGCGTGCTCAAGGACGTCACTTCACTCGGTTTGAAGATCATCGCGTTGCCGGCAGCCAGGGCCGGGGCCGACTTCCACAGGGCGATCTGAATCGGGTAGTTCCATGCGCCAATGCCTGCGACCACACCCAGCGGCTCGCGGCGGGTGTAGACGAAACTGGTTTCGCGCAGCGGGATCTGCTCGCCTTCGATGGCCGGAATCAAGCCGGCGTAGTACTCCAGCACGTCGGCGCCGGTGACGATATCGACGTAGCGGGTTTCGCTCAAAGGCTTGCCGGTGTCGAGGGTTTCCAGCTCGGCCAGCTCATCGTTGCGCTCACGCA
Organism: Gammaproteobacteria bacterium; assembly: GCA_018827205.1. Classification (GTDB taxonomy): domain Bacteria; phylum Pseudomonadota; class Gammaproteobacteria; order Pseudomonadales; family Pseudomonadaceae; genus Aquipseudomonas. Next base: position 410 of record JAHJXZ010000023.1, read on the forward strand.
GGATGTCCACGGCCTTGCGCAGGATGCGCGAACGCTGCATGGCGGTCATCGCCGCCCATACCTTCTGCCCGGCAGTGGCGCTGGCTACAGCCAGTTCCACATCAGCCTTGCTGGCGCGCTGCACGCGGGCCAGCACTTCGCCGGTGGCGGGGTTGATGCTGTCGAAGGTCTCGCCGCTGCTGGCCGTTACAGGGCGACCACCAATATAGAGCTGCTGTTCGTCGAAGCGGGGCATGGCGCGTTCCTCGTGTGCGGTGGGCGACGCGAGCCGCCTGGTGCAGGTCGTCGGTGTAGACAATATAGACGCAAGGCTAAATTATCTTAATTGAACGATCAATCAATAAAAGCGACAGGGCGCAGCCAAACACGACACGCAGTGCCTGTCGGCGCTGGTATTCAGGTTGTTTAAAGGAAGGGCGCCTATTGCGCCTTGAGCAGTTGCAGGTCGAGGTATTCGTAGGCGATCTCAATCGCCTGGCGGGTGTCGAAACCTTCGCCGGACAGTGCCCCGCGCAGCCACAAACCATCGATCAATGCCGCCAGACCACGTGCCGCGGTGCGCGCCTGCTCCTGCGGCAATACCCGGCTGAATTGCCCGCACAGGTTGGAATACAGGCGGTGATCGTTGACCCGCTGCAAACGCCGCAGCGCCGGCTGGTGCATGCTGGTGGCCCAGAACGCCAGCCAGGTTTTCATCGCCGGACCGTTGACCTGGCTGTCGTCGAAGTTGCCTTCAATCATCGCCCGCAGGTGTTCGCGCGGCTGGTCTGGCGGCAAGCTGGCGCGACGTTCGCGCACGGCATCGCTGAGCGCCTGCATCAGGTGGCGCATGGTGGCGTCGAGTAAGCCGTTCTTGTCGCGGAAATAGTGGCTGATGATGCCGTTGGAGACCCCGGCGATCCGCGCGATATAGGCGATGCTGGCATCACCCATGCCGACCTGATCAACCGCTTCGAGAGTGGCCGCGATCAATTGCGAGCGGCGGATCGGTTGCATTCCGACCTTGGGCATCTGCTTCTCCATCGATGGGGGCGTCCCCGGAATGCGCGCAGTCTAGGCCGGTTATTGTTGAACGATCAATCAAACATGACGTTCCAGAGATGACCTGTCGGTCAGGGGCATGCCGCTGCGTGAGGGCCGATTGCGCTAGTTTTCAGGCTGTTCGGCGGTGGTTTTATCGACGCGTGCGCCTTCGCGGGCAATCAACTGAACGGGTGGCATGCTAAAGCGGAAATCGCAGTACGCCGCACCTCCGGCGAGGGTTTGCGTGCGTTGCAGCGTCACGCCCCAATCGCTGGCCATGCGGTAATCCAGGCTGCACGCGGCAAAGTGAGCCAGCTCCGGGGCACCCTGGTCGCGCAAGTAGCTGGCCAGCGGACACACCTGCACATCAACGGCCACGCCAGCGACGTTGGGCAGATTGCTGCGGCGGAAAGGGCGGGTAAACACCAGGCTGAACAGCGCATCGAGCAGCCACTGGATGCGCGTCTGCAAGCGGCTGCTGCGTAGGCGTGACAGCTTGAACGCCAGGGCGCTGGCCCGTGCGAAGATCTGCCAGTTGATCTGCTCAATCCACCCGCCGGCCTGTTGCTGGGCAATGCCGTGCTCCTGCAGGGCGCGGTACAACGCGCAATCCCACTGCATATAGGCCAGCAGCAGATTCACCCCAGGCGAATGGCGCACCCGCGTGCGTTGCAATTCGCTGTGCACGTTCAGGGTTCTGTTCCACACAGCGGCTGCAGTAGCCGCCGGCAAGCAAATACCCAACTGCGCCTGCGCCGCCCGGCGAAAGGCGATGCGCGGGAGATAAACCAGCAGCAGGGCCAGCGGCTTCATTGGCTGTCTTTGGCCCAGGCGATGGCCGCATTCAGCGCCGCCTTGGCCTGTGGGCTGTTCTTCCAACAGGTGCTGCCGAGCATGGCCGCGACCATTTCGGCGATATCCTCGGCCTGGTACGTGGCCAGCTGTGCCAGAGAGTCGATGCCAAGCTCCTCGAAGCGTTTGATCACCGTGGGGCCAACGCCCTTGATGGCGAGCAGGCTGAGGCGTTCTGTTTGGTTAAAAGCCATGGGTGACGTCCTGTCCGCTGGTTGTGTGCGTTAGCGCGGGTCTACATCGGCGATCAGCGCCAGTAAATCGGTCACGCCGATATCCTGGCCGGCCTGGTGCAGCAGGGTGCTGGCCTGGCCGCGATGGTGAGTCTGATGATTGAAGAAGTGCAGCATTAGGCTGGCATAGGGGCGTTGCGCCGGCACGCCCTTCATATTGCCGTAGGCCAGCACATATTCCAGGTCCGCCTCGGTCAACGTCGCTGCCCAATCGCTGATATGCCCATCCAGTCGGCCGCGCAAAGCATGCAGCGGCGCGAAGGTGTCGAATAACAGTTGATCCAGTGCGACTGGCCGTTGCAGATCGCTGATCGCTTCGCGCAAGTCAGCGCAGGCCGGGTGCTCGGCAAAGCGCTTAAGCCAGATGATATCGGCCACCGCAATATGGTTCAGCGTGGCGAGGATCGACGGGAAAAACGCCCCGCGATCCTCGCTCAGCGCCTGCGGCGACAGCTGGCCGGCGGCCGCGTAGAGCTGGTCATTCATCCACGCGTTATAGCGGGCCATTAACTGCAAGTGGGCTAGCTGGGACATGGCGCGTAACTCGGCAATTAAGGTTCAGTCAGGCATCAAATACCGGGCGGAAGAAGGTGCGCTCGTAGCTGATCACGCACTGGGTCTCTTCCGCATATTTAAAGGCCGCCAGGCACTCGGCGTCGGCGAAGGACTTGAGCCGGTACTGCTCATACTCCGCCAGGCTGGGGAAGCTGAACATCGCCAGGCCGATATTGTTGGCACCTTCCGAGGGCAGAAAGTAACCGTGATGCGTACCGCCAAACTTCGCCACCAGGGCAATCCACAGCTTGCCGTAATGCTCGAATTCCTTGAGTTTGCGCGGGTCGAGCACATAGCGGATATGGCAGGTGATCATGCGGGTCCCTCAATGATTGGAGTGAATTGCTGTTGGGCGAAGGTTGCCAGGCAAGGTAAACCTCTCGCCTTTATTTCTCTAGCGCCGGCACCAGGCGAACCAGTACCGGCAAATGATCCGAGCCCAACTGTGGGCCTACTTGGCGCGCCACCACCGCCCAATGCGGCGTGACCAGCACATGGTCGATAGGCAGCCCGAGCACGCCCTGCAAGACGGCCGGCCAGGTCGCGGCCAAACCGCTGGCGCGGCGCAAACCCAATTGCGCCAGCCCGCTAAAGGCCGACGACCAAGGCGTGGCATTCAGGTCGCCGGCTAAAACCGTCGGTATGCCGCTGGCTGCAGCTTGCCTGGCCAGGGCTGCCAACTTGGTGTTACGCACGCGGTGATACTGCGGCGAAAGCGGTGGCATCGGGTGCAGGGCGATAATCCCGACCGGCTGGCCGTGCCACTGCAACTGCGCCTCGATATGGGCAATCCCCTGCGCATCCTCAATCACCTCGATCTGCTGCAGCGGATGGCGCGACAGCACGGCGATGCCAAAGGGGCTGTCCTGGGCAACGATGTGTTGAAAGGGGTAATCGCGCAGCGTGCGCAAGCCATGCGCATAGGCCGGGGAAACCTCCAGCAGCACCACTACATCCGGCTTTTCCTGCGCCAACCAAGTGGCTAACCCTTGCGTGTTGCGGCTATCTAGATGGACGTTGGCACTGGCCACGGCAAGCACCTGGGCCTGCGGATCGCTCGCCGGTGCCGGCGTGGATGCCGTCAGCCAGGGCAGCGGCAGCGCTAACAACAAAATGGCCCAGCGCTTATCACGGCAACAGGCCAACCCGGTAAACACCACTAGCCCCAACAGGAACAGCCACTGCCAATGGCTGGCCAGGTCGATCAGCCAGGCCAGCGTGCCTGCGGAGCCTGCGAGCAGGTGCGAGAGCAGCGGCAGCAGCAGGCCGAGTAGGCAAAGCAGCGCCAGCGTATTAATTCGTCTGGCCCAGAAGGCGCTGCGGTTTGGTTTGGGCTTATCGGGCGGGCTGGTTATGGGCATGTTCGGATATTCGCGCTAACGGCCACTCATTAGGGTGAAGTGGCCTTGTTGCAGAAACGACTTGATCTGACTGGCCACAACATCTGCATTGGCCATAAACGTATGGCTGTGCGGAACAGTAATAAAGTCCTTCATCTCGGCAAGCTTTGCGCTCTCCACCGAAACCTTGCCATCGTTTGGCTTGGGCAAATCGCCTGCAAACCATGGGTCCAGGCTTTCCGTGCCAGCAACTATGCCGATCTCCAGAGGGATCGATTTTAGCTGGTTGGGCGTGCTGTCGGCTTCAGTGCCGAGCTGCTGTCCGGCGGGACCGGTAGCCATTTTGTACCACCACTGGTCTTTCTTATTCGTTGCCACCTCACTGCCGTGGTTGGGTGGGCCAAGCATGACCACCCGCTTGGCTTCGGCAACGACGTTGTCTTGAAAATACTGCCTGACCAAGATGCCGCCCAAAGAGTGGGTAACAAAGTGGATGCTCTGCGCGCCCGCTTTTTTACACTCAGCAATGCCATCCCCCACCACTGACGCCAGCTGTTGAATGTCTTGTTCCGTGGACGGGTAGCTGTTGTTGATAACGGTGTAGTGCTCTTTGGCTAACGAATCTTCGATTGCATTCATCGAGTAGCTGGTTCGGCCCATGCCATGCAATAGCACTACGCACTCATTGGCCTGTAATACCGGCGCGAAAAACAACAAGAAATACAGAGTGAGGCGCATGTGGGTTAACCCTGAAAAAGTGCGCGGGAAAAGAGGCTGTGGTGTTGCTACGACACTAGAGTTTGCACCTGGCTGGACTCATTAGCCGCGTGCTTGTTTGGTGTGTGGCGACTCATCTGGGTTGATCCTTAGCCAAGGCCAGCGCTGTTGATAGGACGCGGCTTTCTCGGCAAAAAGGCTTCTGTGCGGTGTCAGCGGGTTTGGCGTCAGGGTTCCTTTATACAAAAGCCCAAGGCCGTTTGGTGCGTAGACCTCATCGGGATTAATGCCAACGCATGTTCCCGGTATCAGAAAGCGGTCGATGCCCTCTTTGGCACTACTCAGTGCTGCATAGGGGTGGCCGAAATGCTCTTCATACCAAAGGTGAACCCGCGCCTGGTTGGCGACTTCCACGGTGATGCTCAGGTCTGCCAGCACTGTTTCTACATGACGCTGCACAGCGCTTTCAGCCCCTTCGCTCAGGTCGGTAGGGTCGAAATAGAAGAAGTCGTAATCCTTGATCTTGCTCTCTGGCGGCTGCCCAGAAAGCACATTCCACACCGTCTGAAAAAGGCAGCCGGCCACTAGCCAGCCATCCGTGAGGTTCAACGCATCCCAGCGCTCGATGATCTGTGCGTTATGGCGGTTATGCAGTACGTCGGTGCGAAACTTTGCTTGCATGGTGATCTACACAAAAGGCAGCAGGGTTATTCCGGGGTTGTAATGCCTTACACAAACCAGAACTCAACCTCATCGGTCTCGACCTCAAATAAAGCCGAGTGCTCAACGTTTGCAGGTACGTGATACCACTCGCCGACGCCAACCCTGATCGTTTGGTTATTCATGCTCAGGATCAATTCGCCACGCGTAATCACGCCATGGTTGTCGGTGTCATGAGTATGCGGCGGGATGGACGTACCGGCGGGGTAGGAGGCAAACAGAACGGTGCTGTCCTTTGCCTCAAGCTTATAGGCGTCAAAGCGGCCATCGAATAAGGGCAGCTGTTTGATTCTGTTTGGGTATTGGCCTGGCATGTGGGCTGTCTTCCTTGTCGTCCATCACGGCTTATTGAATTTATGGTTGTAGAGCGTCTTTGGTTTCAGCGATTACATCCGATCCCGTTGGCTCGGAAGCAACGGTTGAGTCTTGGCTGGCTTCAGTGGCCAGCTTTAAACGGTCGGCTTTGCTGATATAGGTGGACTTTTTCTTGGGTGCCAATTTGGCGTTGGCCTTTTTGGCGTGTGCTTCTAGGAGCTGTTTTATCTTCTTGCGGCGGTTCATGGTTTTAGGCCGGGTCAGTTAAATGGGGCATACAAAGAAAGCGGTTTTGCTGGGCTGTATAGCGTTGTGAGGGTTCTGGGTTGATCAAAAAAATGATTCTACCCCTAGCTTCTTGGGCCTTGCGCCCATTTCCGTCACGGTAATGGGCCGATACGGGAAAGCAGCGAAGGCTTGTTGCGCAATGCGCTAGCAATGGCATCAATGCCCAAGACGCTAATGACTACAGCGGCTAGTAGGGGGCCGACAGTGCGGTCAGACACGACGACAATTGCGACCGCAAGCACGACGAAGAATAGTCCGAACACTGCGGTGACGATTCGGTAGTTTCTTGATCCGCTTGAATTATTTTTCATGGGGGAAACGCTTGATTAAGGGGTCGGCTTTGGTCCGCCCCAGTGAACGAAGTGAGTGCTTTGAGCGCATTGTTGGATGCACTTACAATCGCTCTAAGTTGCGTGCCCAGGCGCGCTTACCATTACCGCCTTTGAAGTAAACTGTCCCATCTGAGGAGATTGAGGAAATAACATAATTCTTCTCATGTTGGTGAATGTTATGGACTGTTACTCCTGGTGCTAATTGGTGCTTCTCAATCGCTTCCATATTTAGATGATGCATGATGTCATCGATTACGGCGAAGCCAACAGATTTTGTTGAATTAGATATATCGAAGCCAAATTTTTTTGCTAATGCGCACTGCTTTGCCGAGGGGCTGTCGAAGTCGTGCGCTCCATGGAATTCGATAGCTATTGCATCATCAATTTCTGCCCGGGCGACGCCAACAGATTTGCCCTTTAGGTTTAATCCCAGTCGCTCGCCAAAGGCTATTTGTGAGTCATTTGTTAGTTGTACGTGGGATAGAGATGGCATCTCAAGAGCACCTAACGTTTTGTTAAGGGGGTGTGCTTTAACCCGTCCCAGCGAGTGAGGCGAGCGATTTCAGCGCATGGTTAGCCTTGCTTGGAGTACAGGCTCTAAGTCATCGGCTATTTGCACGACTTCGTCGATCGTGATTTTATTGTTTATGAATAATTTCCATAACTCTTGGAGCTCGGGCTCTAGTTTTTCTATAGGCATGACGCCAGTGTTTCCTGTTGTCAGGCCATGCCATATATACCCTATAGCGGTCTCTATTTCCGAGATTCCATTTCTTAGCCATTGCTCTGATTTGACCGTAACGTCAAGGCCGCCAGACCAATGGAGATAATTAGAAACTTTCCCGTGGTACTTGACCAAGGCTCGATTGTCCCATTTGGTTATGGGGAACCCTGCAGGTGCCATTGCTTTTGTGAAATCTATAAGCTTTTCGTAATTCGGCGTTAACTTTTCTACCATTCTAGATAGATCTTTTGCATTTCCATTGCATTTCTTATAGTCGCTTTTATCTAGCTCTGTACCAACAGAAATAATTATCTGTTCAAAAAGAAGTTGCTCTATAGATAGCCTGGTTTCAAATGCAGAATATTCGAGAGCGCTCACATTGCCATTCGATTTTGCATAGTCAAGCCAAGATAGAGCTCTATATGCGCGCCCTGAAGACTCAAAATGTTTCATCTCATTGATTATTTGAGATGGAGTGCGGTTTTTGAATTCAGGTATGTCCATGAGTCAGTCCGGCTAACGATTAAGCTAAGGGGCGAGCTTTAGCCCGTCCCAGCAAACGCAGTGAGCGATTTGAGCGCATTGTTAGTGGTCTATGGTACTAATTCTTGGTATGCCTCACGGAAGGTTAATTCAAGCTCCTCTGGGCTGGAGAAATATCTATGAAGACGTTCATTTTTCATGATGCTGAGGAAGACAGAATCCCTAAGATCGGTAGTTTTTACTTTAGATGATGGGGTTCTTGTAAATTCTGAGTCTATTGCCTCTTTTATTGCTTTGCGCATCTCCATTTTTGTTCTGTCGGAGGGGTACTTCCCGTACATGGGGGGTTCTATCATATGCATTCTTTCGTTGTATATAATTTGCTGCCGCTGTACAACTTTCTTAAGATCCCTGAGTTCTTCTATAATGAAGTCCTCTTTTGAGACTTCTTTAGTGTCTAGTTTTGCCACTGTAAAAGTTCCGAAATGCTTTAGGAATGTTGTGTAGTTAGGATCTTCCTGTGATTTTTTGAGAGTAGCTTGGACTTTTTCCATCAGTGACTTTTTGAATTCTACAATTTTTGTGAATCTTAAGTCTCTTGGGTATTCAAGATGCTCAATTGGAGAGGTGTCAAAGGAGTATGCGGTTTTGTCATCCTTAATGATGATTGTTGGTTTATCAAATGCCAAGCGCAAACCAAGCTCAAACATAACATTTGGGTTCTTTCCGCTTACATCGCAGACAACGATAGGGTTTTCATAAAGGTTCTGGATTATTCTTTTTTGTATGATGCCGACGTCATCGGCATAGCTGACAAGGTTGGCCTTAAATCCCGCCGCTTCAACCGCTTCTGTAAGTATCTCTTTAACGTCAGACCAGTGTTGCTCATTGCAACCATCAATAGCCGAAATTGGCATGACTAGTCCGCAGCACGGAGGCGGAATTTCAACATTTTTTCCTTGTTCTTTGGTCATGCTGGTTCCTTATTGAGACCACTAACTATTAATTATGCGACATACCAATGTCGCGTTTATCTGTCGTATAACGCCTTTCTGCCTACTGCAACCCTTCTATATCCCGCGTTGTATGTCGCAAGCCAGCAGGATTAGGCGAGGGTTAGACGACCACCTGGCCATTACTCAGCCACCATGCCCTCAACCCTATCCATCCCCATCTTCCCCTGTCTAGAACATTCTCCACCGTCATTTCGCAGGCACAAAAAAGCGGGCCGTAGCCCGCTTCTATATAGAGGTGGAGCCTTGGCTTATTTAAGCCACTCGGCGACGCGCTCTGGGTTTTTGCTGATCCAGTCTTTGGCGGCGTCTTCCGGTTTGGCGCCGTCGCGGATGGCGAGCATTACGGCGCCGACTTCTTCACCGCTCCAGGAGAATTTCTTCAGGAAGGCAGCGGCTTCTGGTGCTTTGCTGTTGATGCTGGGGTTGGCGACGGTGTCGACGTGTTCGTCATCGCCGAAGACTTTTTTCGGGTCTTCGAGGAAGCGCAGGTTCCATTTGGCGAACATCCAGTGTGGGATCCAGCCGGTAACGACAATGGCTTTCTTGTCCTTCTCGGCACGGGTCAGGGCGGTGGCCATGCCTGGTCCGGAGCTTGGCATCAGTTTGATGTCGGTGAGGGTGTATTCGGTGATGGCTTCTTCGGCACGGCGCATTACGCCGGCGCCGGCGTCGATGCCGGTGATTTTGCCGTCGAAGTCTTTGGCGTAGGTTTGCAGGTCGGCGATGGTTTTCGCTTGTACGTAGTCAGGCACGATCAGGCCGATTTTGGCGCCGGCGTAGTTGGTGCCGAGCACTTCGACTTTGTCTTTGAGTTTTGCAAAGTATTCGCCGTGGGTGGCGGGCAGCCAGGCGGAGAGGGTGGCGTCGAGGTCGCCACGGGCTACGCCTTGCCACATGATGGCCGGTTCTACGGCCTTCAGCTCCACGGTGTAGCCGAGTTTGCTCTGGAGGATTTCACCCGCTACGTGGGTGGCGGCGACGCTGTCGTCCCAGCCGTTTACGTAGCCAATTTTCAGGGTGGGTTTGTCAGCCGCCATGGCGGTGCTCATGCCGAGGGCCAGGGCGGCGACGCCGAGGCTTTGCAGGCAGAGGTTCTTCAGATTTCGCATAGGTTTTGCTCCGTCAGTGAGAGTGGCAGTTCAGTGAGTTACTGGCGCGTTCTTCTTACGGGCCTAGCTGGTTGGTACTGGGTTGCG
>JAHJXZ010000213.1 GCA_018827205.1 Gammaproteobacteria bacterium
GCCGGAGTCTGTTCGGCCTGTTGCAGGGCTTCCACCGCTTCACCGCTGGTGCTCAGGGTGCCGATTACCAGCCAGTCGGCATCCAGCAGTTGCAGTGATTCCAGGCTCAGGGCCATGGAGTGGGTGTGGCCAGGGTCTTGTTGGTAGCTCGGGCGAACCAGGCCAACGTCGCTGATTACGCTGCTGGCGAAGGCGTCTTTGAACATGTAGGACGGGCCTTTGGGGTTCCAGCGCACGATGCTGAATGTCTCACCTTGATTCGCCTTGAGGCGTTCGCGGGCTTCGGCGGCGCGGGCGTTGTAGCGCTCAAGCAGGGCGTCGGCGGCGGCGCTTTGGTTGAGTGCGTTGGCGGTGCGTTGCAGGCTTTCCTGCCAAGGTTTGGCCCAAGCGAAGGTGATCACCGTGGGGGCGATTTCGTTGAGGATCGCCAGTTGCTCGGGTTTTACCGGGCCGGTAAGGATCAAGTCCGGTTCCAGCTCCAGCAGGGTTTCCAGATTCGGATTGTCGATATCTCCGACCACCTTGATCCCGGCTACGGCTTTGCTGTCCAGATAACGCGGTGGTGCGGCCTGGCCACGGCCATTGATCGTGCCGACCGGGATGATGCCCAAGGCCAGCGCCGCATCCAGATCCAGCTCGCTGAGGGTAATCACCCGTTGCGGCGCACTGGGCACGGTGACCGGGTTACCGAAGGCGTCTTCGATCTGACGGGTGTCGGCCACGGCGGCCGTGCTCAGCAGTTGGCTGACCAGCAACAGGGGCAGGCTCCAGCGCAATACAGTAGTCATCGGGTTAGTCCTGTGCAGAGTGGATGGGTTTGCGCCGGCGCGGCACCACCACCGGGGCGCCGTCATCGGGCGCCGCGAGGATGTCGACGTCGGTGTCATAGAGTTGGTCGATCAGGGCCTTGTTGATCACCTCGCGGGCTGCGCCCATGGCGGCGATGCGGCCATTGTCGAGGGCGATGATTTCATCGCAGTAGCGCGCGGCCACGCCCAGGTCGTGAATCACGATCAGCACGGTGCGGCCTTCGGCGACGATATTCAGCACCGCCTCCATAACCTCGGCCTGGTGGCCGATATCCAGAGCGCTAGTGGGTTCGTCTAGCAGTACCAGGTCGGTGTTCTGCGCCAGGATCATACCCAGCCAGGCGCGCTGGGCCTGGCCGCCGGACAGTGAAGAGGCGACCTGTTGCCAAATGTCCTGCAGTTGCATGGCGTCGCGAGCACGGGCGACTTGCAAGGCGTCTTCTTCGCTCCACTGGTTGAACCAGCCCTGGTGCGGATGACGGCCGTATTGCACCAATTGTTCGACGCGAATGCCTTCGGCCATCACCGGGCGTTGCGGCAGAAAGGCCAGCTCGCGTGCCAGGGCTTTCATTGCGTAGCGTTGCAGTGGCGTGCCGTTGAGTTCGACCTCACCGCCTTGCAGCGGCAGTTGCCGCGCCAGTAGTTTGAGCAGGGTGGATTTACCGCTGCCATTGGGCCCGACAATACCGATCAGCTTGCCTTTCGGCAGCTCGAATGAGATGTCCTGCAACACGTTTTTACCCGGGTAGGCAAAGCTCAGCTTGTGTGCGCGCAACTGCGCAGGAGCGGGAGGTGCTAATTGCGTCATCAATCGGAACCCTTGCGGTCTTTGAGCAACAGGATCAGCAACAGAACACCGCCGAACAGGCGGGTCATAGTCCCGGTAGGAATTTCCTCGGGCTCTGCCAGCAGGCGTACCAGAATGTCGCTGCCCACCAGTAACACCGCGCCCCACAACGCGGCTAGCCAGATTGGCGCGAGGTGATCACGGCTCAACCAGGAGGCGATGATTGGCGCGGTCATGGCGATAAATACCACCGGGCCGCCAATCGCGGTACCCAGTGCTGCCACCAGAATCGCCACACCGAGCACCGCCAGTTGCAGCGCCGCCACCTTGATGCCGAGGTTCTGCGCGGTCGCTTCACCAAAGCGCAGCAGCGCCAGTGGGCGGTTGAGCCAGGCCAGTAGAGGGCAGAGTGCGAGCAGAATCAGCGCAATTGGCGCGACCGTGCTGTAGCTGGCCCCGGCGAAGTGGCCCATGGTCCACAGGTAGATGCTGCCCAGGTGTACCAGCGGCTGAGTAGCCATCATGAAATCGCCAACGGCCCCGAGCAGTTCCGACAGGGCGATGCCGATCACGATAAACAGATAGCCTTGCTCACCTGGGCGGCGGCACAGAACAAATAACGCCACAGCGGCCAATGCCGCGCCCAGTGGCGAGGCCCACCAGGGCCAGCTGCCGACGGTCAGATATAGGGCGAAACCGATCACCGCCAGCGAGGCACCTTCGTTGACGCCGATCATGTCTGGAGTCGCCAGGCGATTACGCACCAGTGTCTGGATCAGGCAACCGGCCATGCCCATGGCCAGTCCTGCGACCACCACGGCGGCGATGCGCGGCATGCGGATCTTGAACACCATGATGTCGTTGAGTTTGCTGCCCTGGCCACCAAGGGTGGCCAGCACATCGGTTACGCCCATGCGTCCGGAACCGAGGCTGATGGCCATGACCACCAGCGCCAGCAATACGCCGAGTACCAGCAGGCTTAGCAGCCAAGTGCGGCGATGCAACAGTAGGTTCAATGGACCCAGACGCAGGTGCCAGAGCCCGGAGGGGTGGTTGGAGTGCATGTCTATTTCACCGCCAGTAAGGAGCGGAAGCCGCCGCGTAACACGATAGCGATCAAGGCCGGCGCGCCGAGCGCAGCGAGGAGGGTGCCGACCGGTAGCTCATAGGGTTGCACCAGCCAGCGTGCGAGGATGTCGGCGGCGAGCAGAAACAGCATGCCGAACAGGCTGGAGAACAGCAGCTGGCGCAGCAGCGCTACCGGTTCCAACAGGCGGGCGCAGTAGGCAGCGAGGAAACCGACAAAGCCGATCGGCCCGGCCAGGGCGATGGCGCAGGCGGTCAGCAGAGTGGCGGCGAGCAGCACGCCAACGCGCACCCAGGTGGTCGAGATGCCCAGGGCGCGGGCCTGGCTGTCGCCCATCTGCATCAGCGTCAGTTGCCGGCACAGGAGGATCGCGAGTACCAAACCGAGCAGGGCCATGGGGCTGACCGTCGTCACGGCGGATAGCTCGGAAGCCGACAGCGAGCCCAGATTCCAATAGCGAAACTGCTCCAATGCGACGCGGGTCGAGAGCAGCAGAAAGTTGGCGATGCCGCCAAATACCGCCGCCAGCGCCATGCCGGCGAGGATCAGCTTGAGCGGGCTGGCCTGGCCGAGCATTACGCCAATGCCAAGCACCAGCAGGTTACCCAGCAGCGCCCCGGCACCGGCCCAGAGCAGGTAGCCCTGGGTCGATTCGACGCCAAAGTAGATCAGCCCGACCACCAGGCCGAGCACCGCGCCGGCATTCACTCCGAGCAGGCCGGGTTCGGCCAGTGGGTTGCGCGTTGCGCTTTGCAGCAGGGTGGCGGCCAACGCCAGGCTGGCGCCGACCAGCAGCGCGGCGAGGGTGCGCGGCAGGCGTAGGCTGTTGACCACCATGGCCAGTTTGTCATCGGCCAGGCTGCCGGGGTTGCCCAGTAGAAAACCGAGCACATCCGCCGCGCCGTATTGCCCAGCACCGGTAGCCAGGGATAGTGCCAGCAGGCCGAGCAGCAACAGGCTGCCGGCGAGCAGGGCATGGCGTTGCTGGATGCGGAGGGTACGGGTTGTTTGGCTCATAGTTCTACTGGGCAGAATTCGGGTAACCCCGGCAACATGCGCCGCCGGGGTACGGGTGTTACAGCGGGTATTAGATGTCGTAGCTGAAGCCAAGGTAGAAGGTGCGGCCCATCAGGATATGGTCGGCCGCCTGTGCAACTTCATCACGCTTGGTATTGGTCATGTTGTTGAGGCCGGCCTTAAGCGTGAGCTCTTTGGTCGCTTGGAAGTTGCCGCCCAGGCTCAGGGTGGAGTACGCCCCGGTCTCTTCGCGAACGAGTTGGTTACCTGCTGGCACCATCAGTATCTGGCTACCGGTGTATTGGTAGTCTAGGTTGAAGCCAAGTTTGGCCATGGCTTGCCAGTCGAGACCGATGTTGGCTGTGTGCTGCGGGGTGTAGTCCAGCTGATCACCGGTGTCGCGGTCTTTCGAGTCGGAGTAGGTGTAGTTAGCGCGCGCTGCAAAGGTGTTGGTGAATGCGTAACGACCTTGAAGCTCGTAGCCCTGGATACGGGTTCTTGCCTGGTTGTAGTACGTCAGGTTTGGATTTACTGCCACTGGCCCTACGCCTGGAACAAACCTCAGGGTCGTAGTCTCTGTGGCAATCAGATCCTTGATGTCGTTATTGAAAAACATGATGCCGGCTTCGAGGCGCTCGTTCTGCCATAGCGTACCTAGCTCGTAACTGGTCGACTTTTCCGGCTTGAGGTCGGCGTTGCCAAAAACAGTGCAATAGCCTCGGCAAGCCAGAACGCCGTAGCTTGGGTCCGACTGGGAAATACTGGGTGCCTTGAACGCCTTGCCGGCGCCGCCCTTAATCACCCAGTTGTCGGTTAGGTTATAGACACCGTAGATACGCGGGCTGAATGCGCCGCCGTATACCTCATGGTCATCCCAGCGTCCGGCCAGGGTGATATCGAGTGCACCCAGAGAGAACTCATCCTGCAGATAAATTGCTTTCTGATCGACTTCGGTCTCTTTGCCAAGGTTCTGGTTGTGCTCCAGCGTGGTACGGCGGTACTCAGCGCCAGTAGTTAGTAGGTGGCTGCCGAGGGTGGTCGATATCTGACCGTCGAGGGTGTGGTTCTTTTGCTCCACTTCGCCAGCGCGGCCACGCAGTGCGGTCATGATCTGCGAGTCGTCGGTCAGGTCGACGTCTTCGTAGTAGTAGCGCACGCGGGAGTTAAAGCGGTCCCAGTTACCGTTATGGGCCAGGCCGAAGGTGGTGCGCTCCATGTTTTGGAAGTTGGTGGTCAGGCGGGTAGCGAGCGGAGCTAGAGAGTTGTTCCAGTTCGCTTCGCGGTCGTCCTCGCGGTGACTGATATCGAGATCGATACTTTGCTGCTCATCAAGTAGCCAGCTCATCGTACCCAGCGCGTTAGTGCCACGGCGCTGTTCGGTGGCATCGGTGCCCTTAAGACTGAGCTGGTCGGTTTGCCAGGCTTCCTGGTCGGTGGATTCGACAATCAGGTTGCCGAGCAACGTGTTCTCGATCAGAGCACCGCTTATGTAAGCGCTGCTCTTGAAGATATCGCCTTCATCACCCTTGGTTGGGTTTTCATAACTGGCGGCCACGCCTGCTGCAGTTTTGTTGGTGGGCTGACGCAGGATCACGTTGACCACGCCGCCCAGGGCATCAGCGCCATACAGCGAAGACATCGGGCCACGGATCACTTCGATACGCTCAACCGCTGCCATGGGGATCGAGGACAGGTCGAAGTCGTTGGCGTAGTTGGAGGTCAGGGCGTCACGCGAGTTGATGCGGCGGCCGTTGACCAGCAGCAGGGTGTAGTCGGAGTCCATGCCGCGCAGCTTGATTTCCTTGCGGCCATAACCTGAAGAGTTGTTGATATGCACGCCGGGCAAACGCTTGACTGCATCAGCCAGGTCGTACACCGGCATTTTGTCGAGTTCGGCGCGGGTCACGACTGACACGCTGGCCGGGGCGCTGAGCTGACTGTGCGCGGTCTGCGAGGCAGTAACGATGCTGTCTTCTAGGGTGATGCTGTTGTCGGCCAGTGCCGCGAAAGGCAGCAGACCACCCAGTACGCCTACCGAGATGGCTCGACGGCGATTGATGTTTCTGACAAAAGACATGACAGGTTCCATTTTGAGTAAGTGTTGACGCGTTGCAGCTGATCACTGGTGATCGGCGGTTTCAGCCCGCCTGTGTTGTTATTCCTGCGGTGTGGCTGGCGGCGTCGCGTCGCCGGATGCCGCGTTGGAGCAACCACATACCCACCCCCGTGAGTATTCCGACGACCACATAAAAGCCGCTCAACTGGTTGAAACCTTGAAGTTGGTTGTCTGTGCCGGTGCTTAGGTAGAGCGCCGAGAACAGGCTGCCAAGCCCTGCGGCGACATTGCTGACGGTGCCCTGGAACGCCATAAACGCGGCGCGCTGCTGCGGCGGCGGGATCGCGGCGGCGATGGTCATGCTGCTGTTGGTGCGCACCGCACTGGCGGCCATAAACAGCACGAAGACCAGATAGATCGACAGGCCAATCGGCGTGGCGAAACCCAGCAGCGTGGTCAGTGCCAGACCGAAGCTGCTGAGCAGAATCACCGTCAGCGCCTGGCCACGGTCGATCCAGATACCGCCCAAGCGCATGGCCGCGAGGCTGGCCAGGCCGCCGCAAAGAAACAGCAGGCCTATCTGCTCGCGGGGGAAATTCAGGTTGAACTGGAAGTAGTTGGAGAAATGCGGCACCAGCAGAAAGTGGCCGAATATCTGTAGTGCGGTGATCGCCAGGGCGCCCAGGCACAGCGGTGATTGCAGCAGCGGCAATACCGAACCGCTAGGCCGCGCATTGCTGACCGGGGTGTGCAGCAGCAGGTGACACAGCAACGCCAGCGCCAGGCCCAGGCCGCCGAAGACGATAAAGGGTGCTTGCCAACTCCAGCGCAGCGCCAGCTCCAGAGCCAGGGGCACCACCACAATGGCTGCCAGAGAAAAGCCCATGCCGATATAGGCGAGTTTTCGCCCGCGTTCGGCCGGTGGGATGAGATCGAGCATGCTTGCCATCAGCAACGCGCCCATAGGCCCGGCAACCAGGCCGGAGAGTACAAACAGCAGAATCAGCTGCTCGGCGCTGCTGGTCAGGGCGCAGGCCATCAGCAGGACGAAACGCAGGGTCAGAAGGATCACCAGCGCCTGCTTGCGCGGCAGGCGATCCAGCCAGGGCGCCGCCAGAGCCATGCTCAGGGCAGAGGCGAGCGTGGCGCCGCCACTGATATAGCCGACATGGCTGGCCTGCATGCCGAGGTGACGAACCAGATCTGGACCCAGGGGCATCACCATCATCAGGCTGCCGATGGAAAGCAGATTTATCAGCATCGCCAGATGCACGGCTGCTTTCGACTGTCCAACATCATCCATGTGCATAACCGCTCTAGATTGGGCGCGGGCTGCATCTTAAGTAATGAATCAGTATTTCGCAAACGCTAATCGTTAGCGTTACTATTGGTTTCTTTGTTATGGATGAAGGCATTGCAAGCCAAGGAATTTCCCATAAAGGTTGAGTCGGTTGAACCGACGCGCCTGCCAGTAGCCCCGGCTGCGGATGATGCAGCAGCGGGTGAGATGCTGGGCGCGCTCGCCCCGCTGTTCAGTGGCGATCTGGCGCGTTACCGCAATGTTTTTGTGGCGGCGGATGATCCGCGTGAAGCCATCAGTGGCGCCGAGTTTCTCCAGCCGCAGATGCTGAGTGAATTGATGGCGCGCTTTCGTCCGCAGTTCGCGTCGGCAGACCAGCGCGGTTTGGCGTCAATCTGGGCTAATCAATACTTTATGCGCCTATTCCCGCCGGTGATCAGTGCGGCGCTGCTGCTGAACCAGCGCATGCCGCTGCAGCTCGAACAGTTGTCGATCATCGTCGATGGCGAAGGCTTACCACTGGTGTTCAAGCTGCCAGGGCCTTGCGAGCAGTTGCCGCCGCCGCAGAACCCCTTTGAGCGCTTTGCTCATCTGCTGGATGACAACCTACAGCCCTTTATCCAGGCGCTCTGCGCCCATACTGGGGTATCTGCGAAGGTGCTCTGGAGCAATGCCGGCAACTACTTCGAAGCCTGGCTCGGGCAACTGCAAAAGCGTAGTGAGGAACCAGCGCTACTGCTTGATGGTGAACGTCTGCTAAGCACCGCGCAGCGTCCGGATGGCTCGCGCAACCCGCTGTATGCGCCAATCCGCTATGTCGATATCGAGCACGCTGACGGCCAAGTGCGGCCCTGGCGGCAGCGTCGTTTGTGTTGCATCCGCTACGTGTTGCCAGGAGTGGAGCTGTGCCCCAATTGCCCACGGCTCAAGCAGCCTCAGTAGCACTTGCTACGCATCGCGCAGTAAGTCATGCGCGTTTAGCAGGCCATAGGCAATATCCGGGCGCTTTTCCAGGCCGCGGCGGATGGCGGTGGGGATGGATTGGCGGGTTTTGCGGCAGAGGCCAGGTAGTTCGTCGATTTGAATGGCAATGCCGCGCATGCTGCGTACTTCATTAAAGCCTGGGGCGACGTTGATACGTATGCCCAGCTGTTCATAGATGCGTTTTTGCAGCTTTTCCAGGTCGGCCAGGCTATCAAGGTTTTCCAGGCGGTCGAGCAGGCGTTTTTCTTCCAGGCGGGTTAGCAGCAGGATGCGGGCGTCGCTGCTGGGATTTTCCAGCAGTCGCTCGCGGCCGCAGTCGCAGGCGCCGGGAGGGCAGGGTTGGCGCAGCGGTGGTGTGCTGGTCATGGCCCGATCATAGCCAGCTGTGCGGGCGTTTGCCCATCTCAGGCATAGACAAATGATACATTGGGTGGATAATCCGACTCATCAACTGTGCTGAAGACAAACTCGCACCATGCGTAAAACCCTGCGTACCGCTCTGATCTGGATGCTAATGCTCGCCCTCCCGGCGCAGAGCATGGCCGCCATCAGCATGCAGTTATGCGCGGTAACCCAGCAGAGCGGGGCGATGGCCCAGGTTGACCCGCAAATGGCGGCGCATCATCCGGGCGCGATGGTCATGGCTGAGCCTGCGAAGGCATCTGCCCATGGCGAACATCACGCCAGCGACACTTCCAGCAAGTCCGTGTCTACCGCCGATAACAGCCTGTGCAGCCTCTGCGCCTTTTGTGTTGGTGCGGTGGCCCTGAGCACGGTGGTTGCCAGCAATTCCCCACTGCAAGCGGTCGAGCCGTCCTTGGCGCGACTGGATCAGTTTGTCGGCTTTATCGCCGAAACCCCCGAAAGACCCCCACGCCTGTTTCTCGCCTAAGCCAAACCGTGCGTTGACGCACCTGGTGCAGTTGCTGCCCAGGCCCGCGTAACGCGTATTTAGCTATTGGTCGGTGTTTGCCTGCGCAGCGCAGGCGCGCCGCCGCACGCGAGACTATTCGATGATGCGTTTTCTCTTTGCCCGTCGGCAGGCGTTTATCTGTCTGGCATGGCTGCTGCCGGCCGGCAGCTGGGCCGAGTCGCCCGACCCGCTGAACGCCCAGGCCGCCACGCCGGCTCTGCACTATCAATCACCACTCAAGGCCTACCAGGGTTTTACTGAGCAGCCGCTGCATGACTGGCGCGAGGCCAATGACCTGATCGGTCGTATCGGCGGCTGGCGCACTTATGCCCAGGAGCCCTGGGAACAGCCGGCCGAGCCCGCTAGCGCAGCCGATAGTCCATCAGCCAAACCGATGGAGCCGCAGCATGGCCATCACTAAATCAAGTGGCATGACGAGCCGCGTCGGGCTTGGCGCTATGGTTGTTCTACTGAGCGGCTGCGCCAGCTTCAGCCAGGATGGTGGTTTTACTCAGGTCGAGCAGGCCAGCCAGGCGCAGCTGGACAAACAGGTGACCTGGGTGAAAACCCCGGAGCAGCGTAGCCAGGTGGCCGAGCGGGTCGCCGAGTTGCTGGCCGAGCCGCTGACGGTGGATGCCGCAGTGCAGGTTGCCTTGCTGAATAACCGCGACTTGCAGGCAAGCTTCGATGCGCTGGGTATCAGCGAAGCCGAGCGTGTGCAGGCCGGGCGTATTCCTAATCCGGGCTTTTCCTTCGGACGTTTGGAGAAGGGCAGCGAGGTGGAGTACGAGCGCGGGCTGCATATCAACCTGGCGCGGCTGATCGCCATGCCACTGACCTCGGGCATGGAGGCCAAGCGCTTCGAGCAGGTGCAGCGGCAGACCAGCCTGGCGTTGTTCGAGCTGGTCAGCCAGACGCGCAAGGCCTGGTACCGCGCGGTGACGGCGCAGGAAAGCCTGGCTTATATGCAGCAGGTTATGCAGGCGGCCGAGGTTTCGGCTGAGCTGGCCCGGCGGTTGGCCGCAGTGGGCAACTACAGCACCTTGCAGCGCGCCCAGGAGCAGAGCTTTTACGCCGATGCCGGGCTTAACCTGATCCGTGCCGAACAGGCCCGGGTGCAGAGCCGCGAGCAGCTGATCCGCCTGCTTGGCTTGTGGGGCGAGCAGATCGATTTCCGCTTGCCCGAGCGCCTGCCTGAGTTGCCGGCTAAGCCTGAGCAGTTGCCGGATGTCGAGCGCATGGCTATGGTCCAGCGTCTGGATATCCAAGCCGTGCGCCTGGACGCTGAGCGGCTGGCCAGCAACCTGGGGCTGAGCAAGACCACGCGTTTTATCAACGTGCTGGAGCTGGGCCTGGTCAACAACCGCTCCAATGAGGAGCCGACTCAGCGCGGCTACGAGATCAGCGTCGAGTTGCCGCTGTTCGACTGGAGCGGCGCCAAGGTGGCCAAGGCCGAGGCGCAGTATCGGCAGATGCTCAATCGCGCCGCTGCCACGGCGGTCAATGCGCGTTCGCAAGTGCGCGAGGCCTACCTGGGTTACCAGGCCAGCCATGACCTTGCCCGGCATTACCGTGACGAGGTGCTGCCGCTGCGCGCGCGTATCGCCGAGGAAAATGTCCTGCAGTACAACGGCATGTTTATCAGCACCTTCGAGCTGCTCGCCGATGCGCGCAAACAAATCCTCGCGGTCGACGGCTATCTGCAGGCGCAGCGCGATTTCTGGATCGCCAAGGCTGATCTGGACATGACCCTATTAGGCGCGCCCAGCCTGCCAGCCAGCACTTCGGCTATGGCCGCCACCGACGAGCCCGCCGGGCACTGATCAAGGATATTTCCCCATGGTTTCACGACGTGATTTCTTTCTCGGTGCAAGCGCGATTACTGCAGCTGTCGCCACCTCGGCGGTCAGCCGGGTATCTCTGGCCGGCATACCTGAGGCGGTGTCCCAGGGTAGCGCCGATACCCAGCCGC
>JAHJXZ010000214.1 GCA_018827205.1 Gammaproteobacteria bacterium
AACTCAGCCAGTATTGCCAAGCTCGAAAGATTCTTCAAATTTCTAGGTAAGTATCTTTTACAGATAGTGTTTTATCAACAACTCGGCTAATTGCACAGCATTTAGCGCCGCGCCTTTTCTCACGTTATCAGACGTAATCCACAAATTGAGTTCGGCTGGATCGTTCAAACCGGCGCGCACCCGGCCAACATAGACCACATCCTGGCCAACGGCGTCGCCGACAGCGGTTGGATAATCATCCAATTCCACCAGCTCCAGAGCCGGCGCAGCGTCCAGAGCGGCACAGACCTGCTTAAGATCGATGGCCGCTTCGGTCTGCAATGAAACGCTCAGACTGTCGCCAAAAAATACCGGCACCTGGATGCAGGTCACCGCAACCTGCAACTCAGGCAATGCCAGCAGCTCTTTGAGTTCGCTGGCAATCTGCCGCTCCAGCGCAGCGTGCCCTGCACTATCGGTCTGCTCAACCTGCGCTAGCAGATTAAATGCCATCTGCCGATCGAACAGCTGCGGCTCGAACGCTCGACCATTGAGCAGTTCCGCGGTTTGCCGCGCCAACTCGGACACCCCTTCCCGCCCGCGACTGGAGACTGCTAAGCAAGCTGTTACGGTCACCCGTTGAATGCGGACTTGCTCAGGCAACGCCGCCAGCACAGCGGCCAGCGCAATACCCGGGGCACTTGGACTGGTCAGCAGATAGGGCGCGGACAAGCTCGCCAATACGTCAGGATTGACCTCGGGAATCACTCGTGGCGCCTGCGCAGCGGGCAAACCACTGGCCAGATCGATCACCGCGCAGCCCGCCGCTGCGGCTTGTGCAGCATATTTCTGCGTCACTTTGCTGCCAGCAGCTAAGAACGCCAGGCGCACGCTGGCAAAGTCGAAGGTTTCCAGATCACGTACACGCAGGTTCTTGCCCTTGTAGGACAAGGAGCGCCCGGCTGACTCACCACTGGCTACCAGATGCAGATTGGCCACCGGGAACTCGCGCTCCTCTAGCAGCTGCACCAGGGTTTCGCCAACGCTGCCGGTGGCGCCAATAACGGCAATATCAAAAGTACGTGTCATGACAAGGCTCGAGGAAATAAGCCCAGCACTGTATAGGCGCACCCGCCAAATGCAAAGGAGCGGACTGCTGAGCGCTCGATTTGACTCGAACACCCAACAGTCCGCCCCTCTTGGACAGCCTGTTTACGTATCAACGCAGCGCGATTAACGCTCCAGCAGGATACGCAGCATGCGCCGCAGCGGTTCCGCCGCGCCCCACAGCAGCTGGTCACCGACGGTGAACGCGCCGAGGTACTGCGAGCCCATGTTGAGCTTGCGCAGACGGCCGACCGGCACGTTCAGAGTACCCGTTACAGCAGTCGGGCCCAGTTCACGAATGCTCGCTTCGCGCTGGTTCGGCACCAGCTTGACCCATGGATTGTGCTGGCTGATCAGGCCTTCGATATCCGACAGCGGCACATCCTTGTTCAGCTTGATGGTCAGCGCCTGGCTGTGGCAGCGCATGGCACCGATACGCACGCACAGGCCGTCGACCGGGATCGGGTTTTTGAAGCGGCCGAGGATCTTGTTGGTTTCCGCCTGACCCTTCCACTCTTCACGGCTCTGGCCGTTCGGCAGCTCCTTGTCGATATAGGGGATCAGGCTACCGGCCAGCGGCACGCCAAAGTTATCGACCGGGAACGATTCACCACGCATGGCTTCGGCCACTTTGCGGTCGATATCCAGAATGGCGCTTGCCGGGTCAGCCAGTTCATCAGCCACAGAAGCATTGATCGCGCCCATCTGCTTGATCAGCTCGCGCATGTTCTGCGCGCCAGCACCTGAAGCCGCCTGGTAGGTCATGGCACTCATCCACTCGACCAGACCGGCTTCGTACAGACCACCCAGGGCCATCAGCATCAGGCTGACGGTGCAGTTGCCACCGATGTAGTTCTTGGTGCCAGCATCCAGTTGCTGATCGATCACCTTGCGGTTGACCGGGTCGAGCACGATGACCGAGCTGTCATCCATGCGCAGCGACGAGGCGGCATCGATCCAGTAACCCTGCCAACCCGCTTCACGCAGCTTGGGGAAGACTTCGCTGGTGTAGTCGCCACCTTGGCAGGTGAGAATCACGTCCAGGCTTTTCAGCTCGTCAATGCTGTAGGCGTCCTTCAAAGGCGCCGTTTCCTTGCCAATAGCAGGGCCTTGGCCGCCGACATTGGAGGTGGTGAAGAACACCGGCTCGATCAAGTCGAAATCCTGCTCTTCCAGCATGCGTTGCATCAGCACGGAACCCACCATGCCGCGCCAACCGATCAGACCTACACGTTTCATAACCACTACACCTATATAAGCTGACCACCGGAGACCTCCGGCGGGCCAGGAAGATTACAGACTGCGCAGCGCTTCGACTACTGCATCGCCCATCGCAGCAGTGCCGACCTTGGTCGTACCAGCACTGTAGATATCGCCGGTACGCAGGCCTTGATCCAGCACCTTGCTCACTGCAAGTTCGATGGCATCAGCGGCAGCGGTCTGGTTGAAGCTGTAACGCAGCATCATCGACACCGACAGAATGGTCGCCAACGGGTTGGCAATGCCCCGCCCAGCGATATCCGGCGCGCTGCCGTGGCACGGCTCGTACATGCCTTTGTTGTTGGCATCCAGCGAAGCCGACGGCAGCATGCCGATGGAGCCAGTTAGCATCGACGCTTCATCCGAAAGAATGTCGCCAAACATGTTGTCAGTGACCATCACATCGAACTGCTTCGGCGCGCGCACCAGCTGCATGGCGGCGTTGTCGACGTACATGTGGCTGAGTTCGACGTCTGGGTAGTCCTTGGCCACTTCAATGACCACGGCGCGCCACAGTTGGCTGGAGGCCAGCACGTTGGCCTTGTCCACCGAGCAGAGTTTCTTGCCACGCACGCGGGCCATGTCGAAGCCGACGCGGGCGATACGGCGGATTTCACTCTCGCTGTACGGCAGGGTGTCGTAGGCCATGCGCTCGCCGTTTTCCAGCACCTTGCTTTCGCGCGGCTGACCGAAATAGATGCCGCCGGTCAGCTCACGCACGATCAGGATATCCAGGCCGGCAACGATTTCGCGCTTGAGGCTGGAGGCATCAGCCAGTTGCGGATAGAGAATCGCCGGGCGCAGGTTGCCGAACAGGCCCAGCTGCGAGCGAATCTTCAGCAGGCCACGTTCCGGACGGATCGCCGGGTCAATGGCGTCCCACTTCGGGCCGCCGACGGCGCCGAGCAGAATGGCATCAGCGGCCTTGGCCCGAGCCAGGGTTTCGTCAGCCAGCGGCACGCCATAACGGTCGATGGCCGCACCGCCGAGGTCATCGAAGCTCAGCTCGAAACCCAGGTGGTACTTGTCGTTGGCCAGTTCCAGCACCTTGACCGCTTCGGCCATGATTTCCGGGCCAATGCCGTCACCGGGGAGAATCAGAATCTGTTTGGACATACTTTTCTCAACTCATTAAATCGGCGAGTGACGCATGCACTCGCCCACTGATTACTTGATGGCGCCGAACAACCAGGGGCTGCGCTGCTGGTAAGTGCTTTCAAAAGTCTTGATCGCATCGCTGTCCTGCAGGGTCAAGCCGATATCGTCCAGGCCATTGAGCAGGCAATGCTTGCGGAAGGCATCGACTTCGAAGCTGTACTGCACGCCATCCGGACGGGTCACGGTTTGCGCGGCCAGGTCGACGGTCAGCTGATAACCAACTGTGGCTTCCGCCTGCTGGAACAACGCATCGACCTCATCTTCTTTAAGGATGATTGGCAACAGGCCGTTCTTGAAGCTGTTGTTGAAGAAGATATCGGCAAAGCTCGGCGCAATGATCGTGCGAAAACCGTACTCCTCAAGCGCCCAAGGCGCGTGCTCACGACTGGAGCCGCAACCGAAGTTTTCCCGCGCCAGCAGCACGCTGGCACCTTGATAACGTGGAAAGTTCAGCACGAAGTCCTGATTGACCGGACGCTTGGAATTGTCCTGATTCGGCTGGCCAATATCGTGATAACGCCACTCATCGAACAGGTTCGGGCCAAAACCTGAGCGCTTGATCGATTTCAAGAACTGCTTGGGGATGATCTGGTCGGTGTCGACGTTGGCGCGATCAAGTGGAGCGACCAGACCGGTGTGTTGAGTAAAGGCTTTCATCGTCAGCTCCTTAGGCCTGGATCAATTCGCGCACATCGATAAAGCGACCGGTCACTGCCGCCGCAGCAGCCATTGCCGGGCTGACCAGGTGAGTACGCCCACCGGCACCCTGACGGCCTTCGAAGTTGCGGTTGGAGGTGGACGCGCAATGCTCGCCACTGCCGAGTTTGTCCGGGTTCATCGCCAGGCACATGGAGCAGCCCGGCTCGCGCCATTCAAAACCGGCTTCGATAAAGATGTGGTGCAAACCTTCTTTTTCCGCCTGGGCTTTGACCAGACCGGAGCCCGGCACCACCATCGCCTGCTTGATGGTGCTGGCGACCTTGCGGCCCTTGGCCACTTCAGCGGCGGCGCGCAGGTCTTCAATTCGCGAGTTGGTGCAGGAGCCGATAAACACACGATCCAGCTGGATATCGGTGATCGCCTGATTGGCCTGCAAACCCATGTATTTCAGCGCGCGGATGATCGAATCTTTCTTAACCGAGTCGCTTTCGGCGGCCGGGTCCGGCACGTTTTGGTCAACCGCCAGCACCATTTCAGGCGAAGTGCCCCAGCTGACTTGCGGCTTGATGTCTTCGGCACGCAATTCGACCACGGTGTCGAAATGCGCATCAACGTCGGACACCAGGTCCTGCCACTGCGCCACGGCGGCGGTCCAATCGGCACCTTTCGGAGCAAACGGGCGGCCCTCGACGTAGGCGATGGTTTTCTCATCCACCGCCACCAGGCCAACACGGGCACCGGCTTCAATGGACATATTGCAGATGGTCATGCGCCCTTCCAGCGACAGGTCGCGGATCGCGCTACCCGCGAACTCCAGCGCATGGCCATTACCACCAGCGGTGCCGATCTTGCCGATTACCGCGAGCACGATGTCCTTGGCGGTCACGCCGAACGGCAGCTTGCCTTCGACCAGCACCTGCATGTTCTTCATCTTCTTGGCCACCAGGCACTGGGTCGCCAGCACATGCTCGACCTCGGAGGTGCCGATGCCGTGGGCCAGCGCGCCGAATGCGCCATGGGTCGAGGTATGCGAGTCGCCGCAGACCACGGTCATGCCCGGCAAGGTCGCACCCTGCTCAGGGCCAACCACGTGGACGATGCCCTGGCGAATGTCGTTCATCTTGAATTCGAGGATGCCGAAGTCATCACAGTTCTCATCCAGGGTTTGCACCTGAATCCGCGACACTTCATCAGCGATGGCCTCAAGGCCGCCCTGACGCTCGGCTTTGGTGGTCGGCACGTTGTGGTCTGGGGTGGCGATGTTGGCGTCGATGCGCCACGGTTTGCGGCTGGCCAGACGTAAGCCCTCAAAGGCCTGCGGCGAGGTCACTTCGTGAAGGATATGCCGGTCGATGTAGATCAGCGACGAGCCATCGTCGCGGCGCTTCACTTCGTGCATTTCCCAGAGCTTGTCGTACAGCGTTTTGCCGGCCATCCGCTATCCCTCATCAACCTGTTTCTATGCCTGGGCAAATAGCCCTCTGGCTTATGGGGTAATCCTATGGGCTTGCATTAAATTACTCAAATTCATATTTTTCATTCAAAGCATTCCTCATTGGAATGCAAGTGCATTTAAGTTACGCATACTGCACGTCGCCCATCGCCAGGAGCAGCCCTATGGATCTCGCCACCCTCAATGCCTTTATTGCTATCGCCGAGCTGGGCAGCTTCTCCGAGGCGGCTGAACGCCTGCATCTAACACAACCGGCGGTGAGTAAACGCATCGCCAGCCTGGAGCAGCAGCTGAGTGTGCGCCTGTTCGACCGCCTGGGCCGCGAGGTCAGCCTGACCGAGGCCGGCCGCGCCCTACTGCCGAGGGCCTACCAAATACTCAATGTGCTCGATGATACGCGCCGCGCATTGACCAACCTGAATGGCGAGATCAGCGGTCGCCTGACCCTCGCAACCAGTCACCATATAGGCCTGCATCGCTTGCCGCCGCTGCTGCGCGCCTTTACCCGGGCGCACCCACAGGTGGCGCTGGATATCCAGTTTCTCGACTCGGAAGTGGCTTATGAAGAAGTGCTGCATGGCCGCGCCGAGCTGGCGGTAATCACCCTGGCCCCGGAAACCCGCGAGCCGGTGCATGCAGTGGCCGTGTGGGATGATCCGCTGGATTTCGTCGCCGCCCCCGAGCACCCGCTAGCCCGCAGCAAAGCGATCAGCCTGGCCGATGTGGCCCATCACCCGGCGGTCTTTCCCGGTGGCAATACCTTTACCCACCATATTGTGCGGCGCCTGTTTGAGGCCCAGGGGCTGACACCGAATATCGCCATGAGCACCAACTACCTGGAAACCATCAAGATGATGGTTTCCATCGGCCTGGCCTGGAGCGTGCTACCACGTACCATGCTCGACGAACAGGTGGCGCGCCTGCCGCTACCGGGCATTCAGTTAACCCGTCAGCTGGGTTATATCAGTCACACCGAACGCACTCTTTCCAACGCTGCGCGGGCCTTTATGAACCTGCTGGATGCCCAGCGTGATGGCCTTGCAATGGCCAGCAACTAAGGGCTAACGTGAGCTCATAACGATAAGAAAGGTTTCTGCATGACTCAGCCCCGCTGCTCAGCCACAGGCCAGGAAACCCACGTATACAAAGGAAGAGTTGGTCGTGGCTAAATCCAGTGATCGCCGTCCGCCACTGCCGTTTATCCCGGCACTGGATCCTGCCGAATTCGAAAGCACCTGGAACGATGCCCCGCGCCTATTGCGCGCCCTCAACGGTGCCAAGCTGGGTACCTGGTACTGGGACATCGAAAGCGGCCGGGTCAGCTGGTCACGTGGTGCCCAAGCACTGTTCGGCCTCGACCCCAAACTGCCGCTGGAAAAACGCATCGACTATATCGAGCTGATTCCCGAGGAAGACCGCCCCGATGTACTGCGCCTGTTCGAGCAACTGCTCGCCGGCAACCCAAGCAACCGCGCTTTTCGTCACCGCATCCGCTGGCCAGATGGCAGCCTGCACTGGCTGGAAATCAGCGGCAGCTTGCAACTGGATGCCGATGGTAAACAGCGCGTTATTGGCGTAATCCGCGATATAACCAGCCAGCAAGCCCGCGAACAAGCACTGCGCAGCAGCGAGGAGAAGTTCGCCCAGGCCTTCAACTACAGCCCGGATGCCGTGGTGATCACCGACAAGGCCAGCGGCCGCTTTATTGAGATCAACGCAGGCTTCGAGCGCCAGTTTGGCTGGACCAGTGAACAGACCCTGGGCCGTACTTCGCTGGAAATGGGTATCTGGGCCTGCCTGGAAGATCGCCAGCGGATGATGACTGCGATCAGCAATAACAGCCTCAACGGCCTGGAAGTATCGCTCTATCACCGCGACGGCAGCATCCGCCGAAACCAGTTATTCGGCGGCGAGATCGTACTGGAGGGCAACCTTTGCCTAGTCCTGTCACTGCGTGATATCACCCAGCAACGCCAGCAGGAACAAGCTCTCAGCGACAGCCAGGAGCGTCTTAATCTGGCCCTCGACTCAGCCGACCTCGGCACCTGGGACTGGCACATCCCCAGTAATATGCTGTTTGGTTCAGCCCGCGCCTCAAAGCTGCATGGCCTGGCGGACGAGCCCTTCCATGACGATTTCCGCAAATTCTTCAGTTTTGTCCCGCTGGAAGATCGTCACGCCATGCGTAAGCACTTCAATAGCCTGGCTAAAGGTCTGACCGAGGATTACCAGGTCACCTACCGGGCGGTGTACGGCAACAAGGACGTGCATTACCTGGAAAGCACCGCCAAGCTCTACCGCGATGCTGACGGCAAACCCGAACGCATGGCCGGCATTCTTATCGACATCAGCGAACGGGTGCGACGCGAGCAAAGCCTGGCCGCCTCGGAAGCCAAGTTCGCCAGCCTGTTCCAGTCCAGTCCAGACCCGATCACCCTGACCACTCTGCCAGAAGGCCTGGCCATGGAGATCAACTCCAGCTTCAGCCAGACCTTTGGCTGGCAACCGGAAGAAGTGATCGGAAACAGGATGACCGACATCCAGTTATGGGCCGACCTGCAGCAACGCAACAACCTAGCCGGCAAACTTAAACGCGACCAAGTGCTGCACAACGAAGTTGCAGACTATCGCGCCAAAGATGGCCGCATCATTACCTGTGTGGTTTCCTCTCGGGTCGTACTTGTCAGCAACCAGCGCTGCATCCTCACCACCTTCCGCGATATCAGCGAGCGGCAGAAAGCCCAGGCTGCACTGCAGGCCAGCCAGGAGAAGTTCGCCCTGGCGTTCCATTCAAGCCCCGATGCCATCACCATTACCGAGCGCGACAGCGGCCTCTATATCGAAGTCAATGAAGGCTTCGGCCGCCTCACCGGCTATAACGTTGATGAGGTGATTGGCCGCAGCGCCATGGAGCTTAACGTCTGGGCGGACCTGGCTGAGCGTGACGCGATGGTGCAGAGGCTGCAGCGCGACGGTCATGTCTACCACATGGAAATGCACGGCAAGCACCGCAACGGTACGATCAAGCTGGTCGAAGTATCGGTCGAGCCCATCGAACTCAACAACAAGCCCTGCCTGCTGCTGACCGCCCGCGACATCAGTGAGCTCAAAGAGGCCCAGGCCCAGGTACAGCACCTGGCCTATCACGACTCGCTGACCAACCTGCCCAACCGCGCGCTGTTACTCGACCGCCTGACCCAGCAGATATCCCTGCTCAAACGCCACGAACTGCGTGGCGCCCTGCTGTTTATCGACCTCGATCACTTCAAACACATTAATGACTCACTCGGCCACCCGGTCGGCGATGCCGTGCTCAAGCTGGTTACCGCGCGCCTGGAAGCCAGCGTGCGCCAGGAGGACACCGTAGCGCGCCTGGGGGGTGACGAGTTTGTCGTGCTGATCTCAGGCCTGGAAGGCAAACGTTCAAAGGTGGTCCAGCTGGTTCGCTCGCTGGCGGAAAAACTGCGCCACCTACTGGCCGAACCGATGCTGCTCGATGGCCACCAACTGCAAGTCACCCCAAGTATCGGCATCGCCCTGATTCCCGACCATGGCGACACCCCCTCCGACCTACTCAAGCGTGCCGATATCGCGCTCTATCGGGCCAAGGACTCGGGGCGTAACTGCATCCAGCTGTTTCGCAACACCATGCAGAAGGCCGCCAGCGAACGCCTGCGCATGGAAAACGACCTGCGTCTGGCGCTGGCACGGGGCGAATTCGAGCTGCACTTTCAGCCCCAGGTGGATGCACGCAACAACCAGATCATTGGCACCGAAGCCCTGCTGCGCTGGATGCACCCAACACTGGGCATGCAATCACCGGCGCTGTTTATCCATATTCTCGAAGAAAGCGGGCTGATTCTCGAAGTCGGCGGCTGGGTGCTCGCCGAAGCCTGCCACGCTTGCGCACAACTGCTGCAACAGGGAATGGTCGACGCCACGCAGTTCAGCCTGTGCGTAAATATCAGCCCCCGGCAATTTCGCCAGAATGATTTTGTCGAACTGGTGGAAGGCAGCCTTACCAGCAGCCACCTGCCGCCGCACATGCTCAAGCTGGAAATCACCGAAGGCATCGTGATCCAGAATATCGACGACACCATCGCCAAGATGAACCGCTTAAAACGCCTCGGCGTGACCTTCGCCATGGACGATTTCGGCACTGGCTACAGCTCGCTGACTTACCTCAAGCGTCTGCCCGTGGATGTGCTGAAGATCGACCAGTCCTTCGTACGCGATGCCACCCTGGATGCCAACGACGCGGAAATCATCCGCGCCATCGTCGCCATGGCCCGCAGCCTGGGCCTGGACATGATTGCCGAAGGCGTCGAGCAAACCGACCAACTGGAATTCCTCCAGCAGCAGGGCTGCCATCACTACCAGGGCTACCTGTTCAGCCGGCCGGTGCCGCTGGAGCAGTTCCGCCAACTCCTGCACGACAACCGCATACCGGCGGCCCTGTAAAACAACAAGGGCACCCGTAGGTGCCCTTGTTGTTAAAAGCGTGGCAGCTTAACTCTGCAGCGCGGTGCGGCTGCCCCCAATCGGAATACGCTTGGCTTTGGCCTCTTCCGGCACGATGCGTACCAGGTCGATATTCAGCAGGCCGTTGACCAGGCTGGCGGCCTTGACCTCGATATGGTCGGCCAGGCGGAACGAAAGCTTGAACGCACGCTGGGCGATGCCTTGGTACAGATAGGTGACGTTCTCGGCACTGGTGTCGCGCTTGCCGCCGGTGACGGTCAGCACGCCGCGCTCGACCTGCAGTTCCAGGTCGTCTTCTTGGAAGCCCGCTGCCGCGACCACGATGCGATATTGGTCGTCGGCATACTTCTCGACGTTGTAGGGTGGATAGCTGCTACCCGCCTCATTGCGCATGGCCGACTCGAATAGGTCATTGAAACGGTCGAAGCCTACGGACTGACGGAACAGCGGGGTCATGGAAAATGCGGTGCTCATGATTAAATCTCCTGAGATTCAGCGAGTGATAAACGCGGGACCCGACTTCGGCATCCCACATCACTAAAAGTGTGGCTATTCAGATAGATTTCAAGCCTCTGCAAAATTTTCTTACAGGGAGCAACTCGATGAGCAAGGTCATGCTAATTACCGGCGCCAGCCGCGGCATTGGTGCTGCAACAGCCAGACTTGCCGCGACTAAGGGCTATGCGCTATGCCTGAACTATCACCGGCAACAGGCAGCGGCTGAAGCACTGGTGCGCGAGATCACCCAGGCGGGCGGCCAGGCCATCGCCGTGCAGGCCGATGTAGCCGACGAAAGCCAGGTGATGCAGCTGTTCGCCCGCCTTGATCAGCACTTCGGCCGCCTCGATGTGCTGGTCAACAACGCCGGCATACTGGAAACCCAAATGCGTCTGGAACAGATGGAGCTGGCGCGCTGGCAACGGGTATTCGCGACCAATGTGTTCGGCAGCTTTCTCTGCTGCCGTGAGGCGATCAAGCGCATGTCGACGCGCCAGGGCGGCAACGGCGGCGCCATCGTCAACCTGTCCTCGGCAGCCGCACGACTCGGCGCACCGGGCGAATATATCGACTACGCCGCAGCCAAGGGCGCCATCGACAGCATGACCCTGGGCCTGGCCAAGGAAGTGGCGGCCGATGGCATTCGCGTCAATGCGGTGCGCCCTGGGGTAATCGAAACAGAGATTCACGCCAGCGGCGGTGAGCCGGAGCGGGTCGCGCGGGTCAGCCAGAGTGTGCCCATGGGCCGCGGCGGTTTGGCCCGTGAAGTGGCTGAAGCGATTCTCTGGCTAGCCAGCGAGCAGGCGTCCTACACCAGCGGTGCGCTGCTGGATGTCAGCGGCGGGCGCTGAATATCAGGATCAGGCACTCGCCTGCTCGGCACGCTCAGGCTCGATAAAGTCAATGCCAAGCAGACCATCGATACGCAGGCAGTCGCTTTCGCGGCGCAGCAAATTGAATAGCTCGGTGGCTTCGGGGTAGCTGCGGGTGAGCATGGCTAGCCATTGCTTGAGCCGCCCCGGCGCGTAACGTGGCGACATCTTGCGCCGCGCTTGCAGCCAGAAATCCGCCAGCAGCGGCTGCAGCTCCGCCCAGCTCATGGCCACCACCTCCTGCCCAGCCTTGGCGGCAGCAATCTGCAGGGCCAGATCCGGGCGCGCCACCAGGCCACGACCCAGCATGATGTCCTCAACCCCGCTGACCTCGCGGCAGCGCCGCCAGTCATCCAGGGTCCAGATCTCGCCATTGGCGAATACCGGCACCTTCACCACTTCCTGCACCCGCGCCACCCACTCCCAATGCGCAGGCGGTTTGTAGCCTTCAACCTTGGTCCGCGCATGCACCACGATCTGCGCCGCGCCACCATCGGCCAGCGCCTGGGCACATTCCAGGGCGTAATCCTTGTGATCAAAACCCAGGCGCATCTTCGCGGTTACCGGGATCGCCGCCGGCACCGCACGTCGCACCTCACGAACGATGGCGTGGAGCAACTCGGGCTCCTTGAGCAATACCGCGCCACCACGGGACTTGTTCACCGTCTTGGCCGGGCAGCCGAAATTGAGGTCGATTACCGGCGCGCCCAGAGTGCAGGCATAGGCGGCGTTATCGGCCAGGCAGGCCGGATCGGAGCCGAGGAACTGCACGCGTAGCGGCGTGCCAGAGGCCGTTTGCGCGCCGCTGAACAGCTCAGGGGCGAGCTTCTCGTAGCTGCCGACGGGCAACACCCGCTCGGTGACCCGGATAAATTCCGTCACGCACCAATCGATGCCGCCCACCTGAGTGAGCACATCGCGAAGGATTTCGTCGACCAACCCCTCCATCGGGGCCAGGGCGATTTGCATAGGCAGTCTCTTGAATATTCTTTGCCGCGCAAAATAAAGGGCGCAGGTACAAAAACGCCGCGTAGTGTACGCGGCGCGACAGGCTGATGCGCAGCCAGCTATCGGTTAAGCCGCGCTACAACTCCATAGGGAATGGTGGCTGCAACGCCGCGCCATAACCCTCAACAAACTCTGGCGGCATGCGCTTGGGTTTGCCGCTGGACAGCTCGATGCAGACAAAGGTGGTTTTCGCCCGCAACAGGGTCACGCCATCTTCCGGGCGAATCAGCTGGAAGCGCCGATCCATCTTCAGGCGCTGATCCGACTCGACAATCCAGGTGGCCATCTGCAGTTGCTGGTCTTCATAGGCGCTGGCCAGGTAATCGATTTCATGGCGCAGCACGGCCATGGCGCGATCGAGGCGGCGGTACTCGGCCAAGTCCAGCCCCAAAAACTGCGAATGGCGCCAGGCGCAGCGCTCCAGCCAGCTGACATACACGGCATTGTTAGCGTGGCCGAGGCCGTCGATATCGTCCGCCGTGACCTGGATATCGATAACAAAGGGGTTACTCAGCTCCCAGCTCATGCTGGCTGCTCCAGGCTACCGGCCAAGGCACGGGCCTCGGCCGCCAGCTGGGTGATCTGATCCCAAGCGCGGGCGCGCACCAGATTGCTTGGCGCAATCCAGGTGCCACCGACGCAGGCCACGTTGGGCAGACGCAGGAAGCTCAACAGGTTATCCGGGGTTACCCCACCGGTTGGGCAAAAACGAATGCCGGTGAACGGCCCCTTGAAGCTCTTGAGCATCTTGATGCTGGTCGCGCCATTGGCCGGGAACAATTTCAGCGAACGATAGCCGTACTCCAACGCCAGCAGCACTTCGGAGGGCGTCATCACCCCCGGCAGATAGGGCAAGCCGGAGTCCTCTGCAGCGGCGGCCAGTCGCTCAGTGCAGCCAGGGCTGACGGCGAACTGCGCCCCGGCGTCGCGGGCCTCGCTGAACTGCTCGGCATGAATCAGGGTGCCGGCACCCACCAGCAGGTCCGGCAACTCCTTGCGCATGGCCGCCAGGGCATCCAGCGCGCGCGGGGTGCGCAAGGTCACTTCCAGCACACGAATACCGCCGGCGTGCAGCGCACGGGCCAGGTCCACCGCCAGGCTGATATCGTCGATCACCAACACCGGCAACACCGGGCGGGCCTGTTGCAGCACCACATCCATCGTCAGGCTCATGCCTTGCTCCCCGCTCTCAAGATTCAATCGTCGCGTTCAGTCTTCAAATAGGCTGCTGGCGCCCTGCTCAGCCGAGCTAACCAGACGCCGCTGGGCCGCGAACATTTCCAGACCATACCCCAATTCCAGCTCAGCACTGGCACACGCCAATGGTCGTGCGGCCAGTTGCTGCTCGCTCAGTTCCACCTGCAGCCGCCCGTTTTGCGCATCCAGCACCAGCCAATCACCATCCTGCAACCGCGCCAAGGCACCGCCTGCCGCCGCCTCGGGGGTCACGTGCAAGGCCGTAGAAACCTGCCCGGAAGCACCGGACATGCGCCCATCAGTAATCAACGCGACACGCTGGCCGGCTTGCTGCAGATTGGCTAACAGCGGCATCAGTTTGTGCAGCTCAGGCATACCGTTGGCTCGTGGGCCTTGGAAGCGCACCACCAGCACCAGGTCACCTTGCAGTTCACCAGCGCTATAAGCGGCCTGCACAGCCGCTTCCGAATCGAAGACGCGCGCCTGGGCGCGGATCTGCCAGAACGCCGGATCAACCGCCGAG
Source organism: Gammaproteobacteria bacterium (assembly GCA_018827205.1). Lineage (GTDB taxonomy): Bacteria > Pseudomonadota > Gammaproteobacteria > Pseudomonadales > Pseudomonadaceae > Aquipseudomonas. The sequence goes on from JAHJXZ010000214.1 coordinate 14,198, forward strand.
GTTTTCAGGATGGCGCGACCCAGGTTGCCCGCCAGCAGCACCAGGCCACCCTCCTCAGCAAATGGCTCAGCCACATGCCGAACAATATCCGGGGCGGGGCTCTGCGCCGGCAGGTCGCGCCAGGCCAGGCGCTCATCTTCCAGCCAGGGCTCACGGGTATAGGCGTGTAAACCATGTCCGGCGGCGGTGGCGACATCGTCATGCAGCAAGCCGGCGCCGAGCAGCTCACGCAGCAACCAGGCGGGGCCACCAGCGGCCTGAAACTGATTAACGTCCGCCGCGCCATTGGGGTAGACGCGCGCCAGCAGCGGCACAACCCGCGACAGCGCGGCAAAATCATCCCAGTTCAGCTCATAACCAGCAGCCCGGGCGATGGCAGGCAGATGCAGGGTGTGGTTGGTCGAGCCACCGCTGGCGAGCAAGGCCACCACGGCATTGATCAACGCCCGCGCATTAATCTGCTGACCGACCGGCAAATAACGCTCGCCCTTACGACTGTTATGCGCGACCAGGCGCGCCGCCTCATCGGTCATAGCATCGCGCAGTGGCGTATAGGGATGGATAAAAGCACTGCCCGGTACGTGCAGGCCCATGGCTTCCATCAATAGCTGATTGGTATTGGCCGTGCCGTAGAAGGTGCAGGTGCCGGCCTGATGGTAAGCGGCCAGCTCGGCAGCCAGCAGCTCATCACGGCTGGCTTCGCCACGAGCATAACGCTGGCGCACTGCGGCTTTTTCCTTGTTCGGCAAACCCGATTGCATGGGCCCGGCCGGCACGAACACAGCCGGCAAGTGACCGAAGTGCAAAGCACCGATCAGCAAGCCTGGGACAATCTTGTCGCACACACCCAGGTACAACGCGCCATCGAAAATGCCGTGGGTCAGGCCGATGCCGGCAGCCTGGGCGATCAGGTCGCGGGAGAACAGCGACAGCTGCATACCCCCCTCACCCTGGGTAATGCCGTCGCACATGGCCGGTACCCCTGCAGCAAACTGCGAAGTCGCACCGGCCTTGGCCAGCGCCACTTTCAGGCGCTCAGGGTAATCCCTCAGCGGCGCATGGGCCGAGAGCAGATCGTTGTAGCTGGAAATGATCGCGACATGTGGCGAGCCGCCCTGTTTCATAATCAGTCGCGCATCATCGGGCTGCGCGGCCAGGGCATGGGCCAGGTTGGAGCAACCCAGCGCCTGATGCGCGGTGCGCCCGGCCGCCAGGGCCAGGCGCTGCAAATAACGTTCGCGGCGCTTTGCCGAACGTTTTTCCAGTGCGGCGGTAACCTGCTCAACAACCGGATGCAACATGACGATTCCCTTTATCGGCGAGGTACAAGCTTGCAGTGTAACGGCTTAGCGCCTGCTTTAACGCAGCCGACCTGCATGCAGCAGACCTTAATACCCGCTCAGGGTGCCCAGTAAATATTTACCGGCAACGGACTGCGTTGCAGCCAGGCATACAGCGGTAACTCACGCGACGCAGGTTGATCGGCCAACACCGCATCAATCAACTCGCGCTTGCGCTCGCCAAACGCCAGCAAACCCAGCCACTGCCCCCGCTGCAGCATGGCCAGGTTAAGCGACAGACGCTCACGCGGCTCCTGCGGCGCCAGGGCTGGCAAGGCTGCAGGTTTAGCCAGCGGATCAAGTGCACCCGCCAGGCCAGGCATAGCGGGAAACAGCGAGGCGATATGGCCGTCTTCACCCATACCCAGCAGCACCGCGCTAAACGGAGGCCACTGCGCCAGTTGCTCGCCCCAATTCAACGCCGCCTGAGCTGGCGCTTCGCCCTGGCGTGGGTCCAGGCAATTAGCATTCGGTAGCCCCTGATGTAACAGCTGCCAATTACTCTCGGCTGACTGCGCCGCCACCCAGCGTTCATCACTGGGGCTGAGGTCGATGCGCTGACTAGCCAGTTGCTGCGCCAGCAAGGGCAACAAGGCCTGCGGGCTACTGCCGCCGGGCAGTATCAGCCCGGCACGGAGGTGTTGCGCCAGCGTGGCCTGAATCTGCGCCAGCAGGTCGGCGGCCAGCGCATGCAGGCAAGCGGCGCGCTGAGCATGGCAATGCAGCAAATTTTGGCTCATAAGCAACCCCGGCTAAGCTATCGGTATGTCATAAGGCCGCGCAATAATGCACCTTTGTCGTGTCCGCCAACATCCTTGCCATGGAATGCCTCTTTTGATTGTGTTGCTGCGCGTACTTCTATTGCTGCTAATACCGACACTGGCGCAGGCCACCAGTCTGCCCCTGCTGGCCAGCGACACGCCGCTACTGCCTGGCCCAGTCATGCAGGTATGGGCAGACCCCGAAGGCCTGGCGGACATCCACAGCGTGCGCCAGCTCCCTGAGTCAGCATGGCAACCGGTGGCCCGCCGCGATGCCAGTTTTGGCTACAGCACACACGCCTACTGGCTGCGTTTCAGTCTGCACAACCCGGCGGATGAGGCGATCGACTGGGTATTGCTGATCGGCAACCCGCTGCTTGACATGCTGGATGCCTACGGCTTGGACGGCGACCATGTGTATCAAGCCGGTGATCAGAGACCGTTTAACCAACGCTGGGTCAATCATCGCCAACTGGTGCTGCCATTCAGCCTGGCCGCCGGGGAGGAACGTGAGCTGATTCTGCGCATGCAGACCGATGGTTCGGCCAACCTCAGCGCCAGCCTGATGAGTGCCCAGGCATTCAACCAGCACGAACAACGCATGTTGCTGCTACAGGGCCTGTTCTTCGGCGCCCTACTGGTGATGATGATCTACAACCTGTCGATCTTTATCATCACTCGCGACCGCAATTACCTGTGGTACAGCCTGTTTGTAGCCAGTTTCAGCCTCTATCAGTTCATCCAGCTGGGTTTTGCCCTGCAATGGCTCTGGCCTGAATCACTGGCCTGGCAGCAGATGAGCTTCCCGTTCAGCTCGGCATTGGCAACGCTGTTCGGCGTGCTGTTCGCCTATGGCGTACTCGACCTCAAGAACCAGCACCCTGCTTACAGCTGGATCTGCCGCGGCCTGATTGGCAGCAGCCTGCTGGTAATGGCGCTGGCTTTGGTTGCGCCTTACCTCGTGGCGCTGATCGGCAGTTTCGTACTGCTGCTGGTCTGCGCGATTTTCGGCTGCATTTTCACGGTGCTGCGCTGGCGCGACGGCTACCCGCCGGCCAAGCTGTTCGCCCTCGGCTGGTCAGCCCTGATTATCGCCAGCCTGTTCAGCGTGCTCAGCGGTACCGGCCTGATTGCCAACTCCCTGCTGACCTTGCATGCCCAGCAGATTGGCAGCCTACTTGAGCTGGTGATCTTCTCGATTGCCCTCGGCTCACGCATCCGCCTGGCGCAACACGCCCAGCAACTGGCTCAAGAGCAGCTATACGCCAATGAGCACCAACTGCGACTGGAACAGGCCAAGAGCCTGGATCTGCAGCAACAGATCAATGAAGGCCTGGAAGCCCGCGTGGAAGAGCGCACCGCCTCTCTGCAAAAGGCCCTGCAGGAACTTTCCACCGCCAACCGCCAGCTAGCCGAGCTCAGCCGTCGAGACAGCCTGACCGGGCTGTTCAACCGCCAGGTGCTCAATGAAGAACTGGAGCGCATGCTCGCCCAGGCCAAACGCAGCCAGCGGCCGCTTGCGATGCTGATGATGGACCTGGATCACTTCAAGAAGGTCAACGACCAGCACGGCCACCTGGTCGGCGACGCCTGCCTACAGCACACGGCACTGCGCATGCAACAGCGCATGCGCAGTAACGACCTGTTGGTACGCTTCGGCGGCGAAGAATTTGCCGCCGTGCTCTGCGACACTGACCAATCGGGCGCAATGGACCTGGCCGAGCAGCTGCGTGCAGACCTGGCCAGCCACCCCTGCATGCACCAGGGGCTGCGCATCGACCTGAGCCTTAGCATTGGCGTCTATACGCTAATTCCGGATAGCGGCAGCGACCGCGAGCAGCTGCTACGCCGCGCCGACCAGGCGCTGTATCAAGCCAAAGCCGCCGGGCGCAACAAGGTCATTGGTTACGAAGCCAGCGCCTTGGACGATGTCTGATTCAACGACTCCAACAGCTCCAGCACCGCCTGCACCACCCGCGGATCGGCCAATACACGCTGATGCCCACCGCTTTCCAAGCGCAGCAGGCGACTGTCGAACCAGCTCTGATGAATCGATTCAGCCTCGCTGAATGGCACCATCGGATCGTCCGCCGCGTGTACGACCAATCCGGGGAAATCCAGCTGGTAGTGCGCGCTATCAAGCTGCCCGGCGGGAATCCCGGCCTTCTCCTCGACCAGCCGGACAAAGTGCGCGCGCGCCTGGCGCGGTAAACCCATATAGCGTGAGAAGCGCCGCAACATGGTCAGAATTCGGCTGGGCGCGGCAATGCTCACCAGCGCCTCAGTGCGCAAACCCAACTGAGTGGCCAGCAAAGCACTGGCGCCGCCCATGGAATGGCCAATCACCGCTTTGAGCGGCGGCAACTCGCTGGCGGCCTCCAGCAAGGCGCGGGCAAACAGCACCACATTGGCCTCACGCCCAGGCGAACGCCCATGCGCCGGAGCATCCAGCGCCACAACGCCATAGCCGGCATTGACCAGAGCCTTGATCAGCTCGGCGAACTGCGTCGGCCGTCCTTCCCAACCATGCATCAGCAACACGGCCGGCCCACTGCCCCAGCGCAGCGCTGACAGACCAAAACGCAGGGTGATGCGCTCGGCCTGCGCCAACAGTGGCAACTCCCAATCCCGCGGCGGCAAGGTATGCGGCGTCATAAACTCCCGACGCAACATGCTGGCCAGGGCATGCGGCGCCAGCAGACCAATCGATGCGTTGAAACCACGAACCCAGCTCATGCTGTTCATTGCCATTCTCCTCAGACGATTGCCGATTTAGCGGCACGCAAAACTCGATCAGACAACTCACCAGGGCCTAGCGCGCGTGCCAGCGCCAGCCCTCCGACCATCAAGGCGATATCGGCCAGCGCCTGATCAGCCTCCTCAGGGCTGCCCGCCAGCAGCGCCGTCATCAGCTCGATATGCTCCGCCAGCACGCCGCGAAAACCACCTGGCATACGCCCCAGCTCGCCTAACGAGCTGGGCAGCGGGCAGCCCTGCTCGCGGGCATCGCGGTGCTTGCGAGACAGATAGAAAGCAGCCAACAGAACGCGGCGGTCTTGGCCAGTCAGCGCCGGATCAAGCTGCGCGACCCGCTCCCGACGCTGGCAGAGCATCTGCTGAAATACTTCCAGCATCAGCGCTTCCTTGTTCTCAAAATGCGCGTAGAAGCCGCCTACCGTCAGGCCCGCAGCACCCATCACCTCGCCCACACCGGGTTCGACCGGGCCACGCTGCAGCAGCGCCGCACCGGCAGCGGCCAGAATGCGTTCGCGGGTTTGCGCCTTCTTCTCGCTCATGTTCGCCTCCTTAACATTACGATCATAATATTATAGGCGAAATATAATTAGGCAAGCCTGCGCGGCAACCGCTGATCGGCTGGAGAAATAATGCTCAGGAGGTAGAAAAAATTGCCTAGAGAAATTTTTAACGTCGCGTAGCGACGGCCCGCAGGGTGGCCGCCAGGGATGACAGGCCATAAAAACAAAAGGGCCATTCAATAATGAATGACCCTTCAAAATCCCGCATAGCGGGCAAAAATGGCGTCCCCTAGGGGACTCGAACCCCTGTTACCGCCGTGAAAGGGCGGTGTCCTAGGCCACTAGACGAAGGGGACGAAACCTTCGAAGAACAAGGCCAGCTTTACGCTGGCCCCGTGGCAGTTGCTACTACTGCAAAATTGGTGGAGATAAACGGGATCGAACCGTTGACCTCTTGCATGCCATGCAAGCGCTCTCCCAGCTGAGCTATACCCCCAGATTTATCGCCTCTCGGCTCACAGCCCAAACCAGCG
>JAHJXZ010000215.1 GCA_018827205.1 Gammaproteobacteria bacterium
CGACATCAACCCGCTGGGCTTTTTCTAAACTTGCCTGGCCAACTCGGGCCTTCTCCGCGCCGCCCTGGACAACGCGTGCCGTTCAGGGTGGCGCCGTATTGGCCAATGCGGCTAGCCGCGCCTAGCAATCCCATGCTTACGCAGCTTGCGGTACAGGGTGTTGCGGCTGATGCCCAGCTGTTCGGCGCTGCGGCTCATCTGCCAGTGCTGCGCCTCCAGCACCGCGAGCAGCGCCTGCCGTTCGGCATCGCCCAGCTGGTCGGGCTTGGCCGCAGACAGCAGGGCCAGCGCAGGGCGGGTATGGCGAATCTCGGCGGGCAGCTCGGCGTGGCTGATCACGCCGTGTTCACACAGCGCGCAGAGGGTACGCAGCACATTGCGCAGCTGACGCACATTACCTGGCCAGGGGTAGGCGAGCAGCGCCTCACGGGCCGCATCATCAAGCCGCGCATATTGCCCGCGCGCCTCTTCGGCCAGGAGGAAATCCAGCAGCGCCTGCTTGTCGCTGCGCTCACGCAGCGGCGGCAGTTCGATCACCAGGCCATTCAAGCGATAGAACAGGTCCTGACGAAACTCGCCGCTGGCCACTCGCTCGTTCAAATCGCGGTGGCTGGCGCTGATAACCCGCACATCGATGGCCTGGGCCTCGCCGCCAATCGGCTCAACCCGGCGCTCCTCCAATACCCGCAGCAAGCGGGTCTGCAGCGCCAGCGGCATATCGCCGATTTCATCGAGGAACAGCGTGCCGCCATCGGCCTGCTGCAGCTTGCCGCGCATGCCCTCCTTGCGCGCGCCGGTAAAGCTGCCGCCGCGATAACCGAACAGCTCGCTCTCGATCAGACTCTCGGGAATCGCCGCGCAGTTCAGCGCGACAAACGGCTTGCCGCCGCGCGAGCTGACCTGATGCAGGGCCTTGGCGAAGGCCTCCTTGCCGGTACCGGTTTCGCCGCCGATCAGCAACGGCACATCGCGCTCATAAACCCGCAGCGCGCGACGGAAATCACTCTGCAAGCCTGGGTCAGCCAGACACAACCCAGGGGTTGCCAGCGCCGCCGTGCCAAGCGCCTGGGCGCTGCGCCGAGGTTGGCCGCGCAGCATGGCAAACAGCAGCTGGCCGCGCTGGGTATACAACGGCCAACTGGCGCTGGGCTGCGCCGAGGCGCGGCCCAACAGGTCATCCAGGCGGCAATCAAATACCTCGATCAAGGTGCGGCCGAGCAGTTGCCGACGCGACAGGCCAAGCAGGTTGATCGCGCTCTGGTTTACCGCGCTGACTCGACCATCTCCATCGAAAGCCAGCAGCCCTTCGCTGAACTGGCCGATATATTCGGCCTGGGCGTGGAAGCGCAGCAGCCATTCGCCTTCATAGCTGCGTAGGAAATGGCAGCCCTCGATGGCCTTGGCCGACAGGTTGACCAGCGCCATGGTGTGAAACTGGCTCTGCCGCGATACGTCATGCCGCGCCGAGGACACATCCAGCACCGCCAGCAATTCGCCATGCGGATCGAACACCGGGCTGGCCGAGCAGGTCAGGCCGGTATGCCGGCTGCGGAAGTGTTCATTCTGGTGGATGGTCAGCGGCTGGCGTTCGACCAGACAGGTGCCGATACCGTTGGTGCCTTCGCAGGCTTCGCTCCAGTCGGCACCAAGCCACAGCCCGGCCTGCTCGAAGGTGCGTTTTTCCGCCTGTTCGGTGACGCAGTTAAGGATCACCCCGCGCGCGTCAGTGAGTAGCACGGCATGGCCGGAGCCGGCCAACTGGCGATGCAGGCTGTTCATCTCGTTACTCGAAATCTCCAGCACCTGCTGCAACTGCTCGCGCCGCTCAAGCATGTGCGCGTGCTCGATCACCGCCGGCGGCATGCTCTGGGCCGGGTCAAGGTGATGCTGCTGCAGGCAGCGCAACCAGGAGCGCGCCACCGAGGAATCGGCAGCCGGGCCGGCGAGTTGTCCGCGCCCTTGAGCCACGGTCAGCACCTGCTGGGCGTGGCGGCTTGCTGGGTTGTGCATTGTTATTGTTCTCCGCTGTGGAGTTGCACGTGATGAGCGAGCATCTACCAGCCGCCCAGCCATTGCAAGACGGTCTGACCGGTGAGTCATTGCGCTGTATCGCCGGTGGTACAAAGTGTCACCCAGGCTGTATCAGGGCTGATACAGGCGTGCCGCCACAGCACTTCCTCCCTGCCCGTACAACCCCTCTAGCACGGCCATTGCGCACTCCTGGCCCAGCCCTTGCTCTGTCTCTACACCAGCGCCACAGCGCGCCGTTCGCTGCATCCCAGAACAAGCATAAGAACCAGGAGATATTCAGCATGCGTTACGCCCACCCCGGCACCGAAGGTGCACTCGTTTCGTTCAAATCCCGTTATGGCAACTACATCGGCGGCGAGTTTGTCGCGCCGGTCAAAGGCCAGTACTTCACCAATACCTCGCCGGTGAACGGCCTGCCGATTGCCGAGTTCCCGCGCTCCAGCGCCGAGGATATCGACAAGGCGCTGGACGCCGCCCATGCCGCCGCCGACGCCTGGGGTCAAACCTCAGTGCAGGAGCGCTCGCTGACCCTGTTGAAAATTGCCGACCGTATTGAAGCCAATCTGGAAATGCTGGCCATTACCGAAACCTGGGACAACGGCAAGGCCGTACGCGAAACCCTGAATGCCGATATTCCGCTGGCCGCTGACCACTTCCGCTACTTCGCCGGCTGCCTGCGCGCCCAGGAGGGCAGCGCTGCCGAGATCGACGGCAACACCGTGGCGTACCACATCCACGAGCCACTGGGCGTGGTCGGGCAGATCATCCCGTGGAACTTCCCGCTGCTGATGGCCGCGTGGAAACTCGCCCCAGCGTTGGCCGCCGGCAACTGCGTGGTGCTCAAACCAGCCGAACAAACGCCGCTGGGTATCAGCGTGCTGATGGAGCTGATTGGCGACCTGCTGCCGCCTGGCGTACTCAATGTGGTACAGGGTTACGGTAAGGAAGCCGGCGAAGCCCTGGCCACCAGCAAGCGCATCGCCAAGATCGCCTTCACCGGCTCCACCCCGGTCGGCTCGCACATCCTCAAGTGCGCGGCGGAGAACATCATCCCGAGCACCGTGGAGCTGGGCGGCAAATCGCCGAACATCTTCTTCGAAGACATCATGCAGGCCGAACAAAGCTTTATCGAAAAAGCCGCCGAAGGCTTGGTACTGGCTTTCTTCAACCAGGGTGAGGTCTGCACCTGCCCATCCCGCGCCCTGGTGCAGGAGTCGATCTACCCGGCATTCATGAAAGAGGTGATGAAGAAGGTCGAGCAGATCAAACGCGGCGACCCGCTGGACACCGACACCATGGTCGGCGCGCAAGCCTCCGAGCAGCAATTCGACAAGATCCTCAGCTACCTGGAAATCGCCAAGCAGGAAGGCGCCGAGCTGCTTACCGGCGGCAGCGTAGAAAAACTCAGCGGCACCCTCGACGGCGGCTATTACATCCAGCCGACCCTGCTCAAGGGTCACAACAAGATGCGCGTGTTCCAGGAAGAAATCTTTGGCCCGGTGGTCAGCGTCACCACCTTCAAGGACGAAGCCGAAGCCCTGGCGATTGCCAACGACACCGAGTTTGGTCTCGGCGCCGGCCTGTGGACCCGCGACATCAACCGCGCCTACCGCATGGGCCGGGCAATCAAGGCTGGTCGCGTATGGACCAACTGCTACCACCTGTATCCCGCGCATGCCGCCTTCGGTGGCTACAAAAAATCCGGCGTCGGCCGTGAAACCCACAAGGTGGCGCTCGAGCACTATCAGCAGACCAAAAACCTGCTGGTGAGCTACGACACCAACCCGCTGGGTTTTTTCTAAGGGGCGACTGCGCAGGGCACAGACCGACAATCTGAAAACGCCCTGCACATAGCTAAAAACGCAAAACGTCCTGCCCGCCGCCAACTCTTGGCGGCGCTGGCATGGGCGTTGCCTTGATCCGCAAGACTCTTGGTCTGCTCAACTCTTAGGCGGGAACGCGATGACGACTGCAACAAAACTCAAACCCACACTCGGCACCCTGCACCTTTGGGGCATAGCCGTCGGCCTGGTGATTTCCGGCGAATACTTCGGCTGGAGCTACGGCTGGGGCAGCGCCGGCACCTTGGGCTTTCTGGTGACCGCGCTGATGGTCGCGGCCATGTACACCTGCTTTATCTTCAGCTTCACCGAGCTGACCACGGCCATCCCGCATGCCGGCGGCCCGTTTGCCTACAGCCGCCGGGCTTTTGGTGAGAAAGGTGGGCTGATTGCCGGCCTCGCCACCTTGATTGAATTTGTCTTCGCCCCACCGGCCATTGCCATGGCTATCGGCGCTTACCTCAACGTGCAGTTTCCGGAGCTGGACCCCAAACATGCGGCAGTGGGGGCCTACTTCATCTTCATGACCCTGAACATCCTCGGCGTCAGCATTGCCGCGACGTTCGAGCTGATTGTGACCGTGCTAGCGGTAGGTGAGCTGCTGGTATTTATGGGCGTAGTTGCGCCAGGCTTCAGCTTCAGTAACTTCGCCCTGAATGGTTGGTCTGGCTCCGACACCTTCAGCACAGCGTCGATTGCCGGCATCTTCGCCGCCATCCCTTTTGCCATCTGGTTTTTCCTGGCCATTGAAGGCGCGGCAATGGCCGCAGAAGAAGCCAAAGACCCGAAGCGCACCATTCCTCGCGCTTATGTCAGCGGTATTCTGACCCTGGTATTTCTGGCCATCGGCGTGATGGTAATGGCGGGCGGCGTGGGTGACTGGCGCGAACTGTCGAACATCAACGACCCACTGCCACAGGCGATGAAAGCGGTCGTCGGTGACAACTCCACCTGGATGCACATGCTGGTCTGGATCGGTCTGTTCGGCCTGGTGGCCAGCTTCCACGGCATCATCTTGGGCTACTCGCGGCAGTTCTTTGCCCTGGCGCGCGCAGGCTACCTGCCGACTGGCCTGGCCAAGCTCAACCGCTTCCAGACCCCGCACCGCGCCATCCTCGCCGGCGGCGTGATCGGCATTGCGGCGATCTACAGCGACGGCCTGATCAACCTGCAAGGCATGACCCTAACTGCGGCGATGATCACCATGGCCGTGTTCGGCGCCATCGTCATGTACATCATGAGCATGCTCAGCCTGTTCAAACTGCGTAAGACTGAACCCAACCTGGAGCGCACCTTCCGCGCCCCTGGCTACCCGATCGTACCCGGCATCGCACTGTTCCTAGCCGTGGTCTGCCTGGTCGCCATGGTCTGGTTCAACATGCTGATTGCCTTAGTCTTCCTCGGCTTTATGGCAGCCGGGTTCGTCTACTTCCAGCTGACCCACCAGCAGCGCTCTGACGCGCCCGCTGACGCCATGCTGACCGGCGTATAAGCTGCGCCTCTGCCTGACGCCACGTCAGGCAGAGGCACTGTTACGGTGCATACGACCGCCCCATGCGAAAGCCTGGTGCGGTTTGCCCGGTAGTGATCAAGCGGTAATTTCAGGAGCACCTTATTCATGGCTCGTTTTTCCCATTCCGTTGGCGGCGAAACCTTTTGGTTCGACAGCCTCGGGGATCTCATGGCCAAAGCCAGCCCCGCACGCTCCGGCGATTTTCTAGCGGGGGTTGCAGCGAGCAATGCCGGCGAACGGGTCGCGGCACAGATGGCCCTGGCCGATATTCCGCTCAAGCACTTTCTTACCGAGGCGCTGATCCCCTATGAAGACGATGAAGTCACTCGGCTGATTATCGACAGCCATGACCTCGCCGCCTTCGCCCCCGTCAGCCACCTGACCGTTGGTGGTTTTCGTGACTGGCTACTCGGCGACGCCGCAGATGAAAGCAGCCTGCGCGCCCTCGCCCCCGGCCTGACGCCGGAGATGGCCGCTGCTGTGTCGAAGATCATGCGTGTGCAGGACCTGGTGCTGGTCGCGCAAAAAATTCGCGTGGTCAGCCGCTTTCGCAACACTGTTGGCCTGCGCGGGCGCATGTCCACCCGCCTGCAGCCCAACCACCCAACGGACGAGCCTTCGGGTATCGCCGCGAGCATTCTCGACGGCCTGCTGTACGGCAACGGCGACGCCATGATCGGCATCAACCCGGCCACCGATAGCATCAGTTCGATCTGCGACATGCTGAAGATGCTTGACGGCATCATCCAGCGTTATGAAATCCCCACCCAGGCCTGCGTGCTAACCCACGTCACCACCTCGATCGAGGCGATCAACCGTGGTGTGCCGCTGGACCTGGTATTCCAGTCGATTGCCGGCACCGAGGCGGCCAACGCCAGCTTCGGCGTCAGCCTGAAAATTCTCCAGGAAGGCTACGACGCCGGCCTGAGCCTC
>JAHJXZ010000216.1 GCA_018827205.1 Gammaproteobacteria bacterium
ATTAAAGTGGCTGCCACTTAACTCTGGCGAGTCTCACGACCCGCTGGTCACATTTGCTGGATGAGCTTAACGATGGAACACCGTGAAGCGCTTGTCGCGCTGCGACATTTTCTTTCAAGCCAGATCCTCGGCCAGGAAAAACTCATCGAAAGGCTGCTGATTGCCTTACTCGCCGATGGTCACATGCTGGTTGAGGGCGCACCTGGTCTGGCCAAGACCAAGGCGATCAAGGAGCTGGCCGAAGGTATTGAGGCCGAGTTCCACCGTATCCAGTTCACCCCCGACCTGCTCCCGGCGGATATCACCGGTACAGAGATCTATCGCCCGGAAACCGGCAGCTTCGTGTTCCAGCAGGGGCCGATCTTCCACAACCTGGTGCTGGCCGACGAGATCAACCGCGCTCCGGCCAAGGTGCAATCGGCGCTGCTCGAAGCCATGGCCGAGCGCCAGGTCAGCGTGGGGCGCAGCACCTATCACCTGTCGCCGCTGTTTCTGGTGATGGCCACGCAGAACCCGATCGAGCAGGAAGGCACCTACCCGCTGCCCGAAGCTCAGCTCGACCGTTTTCTGATGCACGTGAAGATCGGTTTCCCGGACGCCAGCGTGGAACGCAAGATCCTCGCCCAAGCGCGGGGCGAAGCGCTCAACGGCGAAACCAAGCCCGAGCAGTTGGTCAGCCAGCAGGCAATCTTTGCCGCGCGCCAGGAAATTCTCGGCCTGTATATGGCCGATGCGGTGGAGGAGTACCTGGTGCAACTGGTCATGGCCTCGCGCACCCCGGCCAAGTTCGACCCGGAACTGGCTGAATGGATTGCCTACGGCGCCAGCCCGCGCGGCTCGATAGCCCTGGATCGTTGCTCACGCGCACACGCCTGGCTGGCAGGGCGGGACTTCGTCAGCCCGGAAGATATCCAGGCGGTGCTGTTCGACGTGCTGCGTCACCGCATCATCTTGTCGTTCGAAGCGGAAGCTGCCGGTATCGACCAGGATCGCGTGGTACAGCGCATTCTCGACGTCGTGGCGGTCGCCTAACCACCATGCACGACCAACCCACGCAGCCCGGTATTCGCGTCAGCCTCGGTGAACTGATCGAGATGCGCCATCGTGTGCGTGAAGTGCAGCTGTTTTCCACTCCGGCAAGGCGCAGCCCACTGATTGGTCTGCACCACTCCAAGCTGCGTGGACGCGGCGTGGACTTCGATCAGGTGCGCGTGTACCAGCCAGGCGACGATGTACGCACCATCGATTGGCGCGTAACCGCGCGTACCCAGGAGCCGCACACCAAGCTGTTCCATGAAGAACGCGAGCGACCGATCTACATCATGGTCGAGCAGAGCAAGCGGCTGTTCTTCGGCTCCGGGCTGATGTTCAAGTCCGTGCTGGCTGCGCAGGCTGCCAGCCTGATCGGCTGGGCCGCCCTGGGCCATAACGACCGTATTGGCGGCCTGGTATTTGGCGACTTGGAACACCACGAAATCAAACCACGGCGCAGCAAACAGAGCCTGCTGCAACTGCTCAGCCGTCTGGCCAAAGCCAACCAGGCCCTGAGCAACGACACTCAGGGCGGGCGTGACAGCTTCGGCCTGGCCCTGCGGCGCGCCCGCGAAGTGCTGCGCCCTGGCAGCCTAGTGGTGATTCTGTGTGATGAGCGCACCTTGACCGACAGCAGTGAACAGCAATTGCTGCTGTTAGCGCGGCACACCGACCTGTTACTGCTGCCAGTATCCGACCCACTCGACCACGCCCTGCCGAATGCCGGCCTGCTGCGTTTTACTGAGCACGGCGCGCAGCTGGAACTCGACACCCAGGACGCCGAGCTGCGCCAGACTTACCGCAGCCTGGCCGATGCGCGCCAGGCGCGCTGGCAGCGCCTGGCGCAGAAACTCGGCGTGCCGCTGCTGGCGCTGAATACCCAGAGCGAGATGATCGATCAGCTGCGCGAGCACCTGAATGCCCAGCGGCCGAGGAAAGCCCTGTGAACCCGCTGGATCAACTCGAACCACTGATCGCCCCTGCGCCGATCAGCTGGTGGCCGCCGGCTCCGGGCTGGTGGCTGCTCGCCCTGCTGTTGCCTGTGCTGCTGTGGGGCGCCTTTAAGCTGCTTAAACACCTGCCACGCAAAGCGGCCGAGCAGTCGACCGAAGCGCCGCTCGACCCATTGCGCCAGGCCGCGCTGAACGAACTCGAACGCCTGAGCAAACCTTATGACGGCGTTGATGCCGGCCCCTGGCTGCAACAACTCAATGCCATCCTCAAACGCCTGTGCCGCGAACGTTACCCACAAAGCAACAGCCATATCCTCAGCAGCCGCGCCTGGCTGGCCTTTCTCGACAGCCGCTGCCCAGCCGCCGGCCTGACTCGCTGGATGATCCTGGTGGAAGGCGCTTATCGCCCGCACTGCAACCTGGATGACAAGGCCATCGCCGGGCTCAACCAGGCCGTAGCGATCTGGATTCGCAAACATGTTTGAGTTTGCCTGGCCCTGGGTCTTTCTGGTCGCCCCGCTGCCCTGGCTGCTGCGCGCCTGGCTACCGCCTGCGGACAGCGGCGAAGCAGCGCTGAAAATCAGCTTCCTGGCCGAACTGGAAGGTTTGAGCGGCCGCCGCGCCCGCGTACGGCTACCTGCCCTGCGACAACAAGCACCGTTTACACTGATCTGGCTGTTACTGCTGCTCGCCTGCGCGCGCCCGCAATGGCTGGGTGAGCCGCTGCCGTTGCCGGCCAGCGGCCGCGACCTGCTGCTGGCGGTGGATGTATCCGGCTCCATGGATTATTCCGACATGGTGTGGGAAGACCAGGAAGTCAGTCGTCTGACCCTGGTCAAACACCTGCTCGGTGAGTTTATCGATGGCCGTCAGGGTGATCGGGTTGGCCTGATCCTATTCGGCAGCCGCGCCTACCTGCAGTCGCCGCTGACCTTCGACCGGCAGACCGTGCATACCTGGCTGGATGAAGCGCAGAAAAACATCGCCGGGCCGCAGACCGCCATCGGCGACGCCATTGGCCTGGCGGTCAAGCGCCTGCGCGAGCGCCCCGCGCAGAGCCGCGTACTGGTACTGGTGACTGACGGTGCCAACAATGGCGGCGAAATCGATCCCTTGACTGCCGCACGCCTGGCCGCAGAGGAAGGCATCATCATTTACCCGATCGGCATCGGTGCCGACCCCGAGCAAGGCGGCGTACTCGGCATGCTCGGCTTCAACCCCGGCATCGATCTGGACGAGCCTAGCCTGCGGGCAATTGCCGAAGCCACCGGCGGCGAATACTTCCGCGCCCGCGACAGTGAAGAACTGCAGGCGATCGAAGCCACTCTCGATAGACTGGAGCCGGTGGCGCAGAAACCGACTCTGGCGCGGCCGACCTTGCCACTCTATCCCTGGCCGCTGGGCCTGGCCCTGCTGTTCAGCCTGCTGCTGGTCAGCCAAACACTCTGGCCAAGCCTACAACAACGCTGGCGTACTCAGCTGACACGGCTACGGGGGAAACCGTCATGAGCGAACTGACCAACCTCTGGCCGCACTGGCAGCGGCCCTTCTGGCTGCTGCTGATACCGCTATTGGGCTTTCTGCTTTGGCAGCTTTGGCACCGGGAGAAACGTAGCGGTCGCTGGCAAGCGTTGCTGCCGGCCGCGTTCCAGTCCGCGCTGCTAACCGC
Organism: Gammaproteobacteria bacterium; assembly: GCA_018827205.1. Classification (GTDB taxonomy): domain Bacteria; phylum Pseudomonadota; class Gammaproteobacteria; order Pseudomonadales; family Pseudomonadaceae; genus Aquipseudomonas. The sequence goes on from JAHJXZ010000216.1 coordinate 3,655, forward strand.
CACCGGTGGGCGCAACAGTCGCCTGCCCTGGCTGGCCCTTGGCCTGGCCTGGCTGCTTGCACTATTGGCACTGCTCGGCCCCAGCTGGCAACGCATTGAGCAGCAAAATCCAAAGCCGGCCGACCCGCTTGTGGTACTGCTCGAGCTGACCCCAGAAATGCTCGCCAGCGACGCCTCACCCAATCGCCTGGCCCAGGCTAAGCGCAAGCTGCTTGACCTGCTGGAAGCGCGCCAGGACGCGCAAACCGCCATCGTTGTGTATGCCGGCAGCGCACATACCCTGGTGCCACTGTCCGACGATCTGGCCACCAGCCGCAACCTGCTCGACGCGCTGAATCCGGGGATCATGCCCGAGCCTGGCAAGCGCGCCGACCTAGCCGTGGCCAAGGCCCTGCAACTGCTCGAACAGGGCGCCCAGGGCAATGGCCGCTTGTTGCTGCTGACCAGCAGCCTCGATGAAGCACAACGCCAAGCCATCAGCCAAGCCCTCGGCCGCCGTGGCGAGCGCCTGCATATTCTCGGGATTGGTAGCACCCAGGGCGCACCGATCATTCAGGAAGACGGCTCGTTCCTCAAGGACGCCCAAGGCACCATCCTGCTACCGCGTCTGGACAGCAACGGCCTCAAGCGCTTTGCCAATGAGCTGGGAGGTCAGTATCAGGGCGTCACTCTCGACGAACGTGACCTGCGCAATCTGGGCCTGTTGAATGCGCCGCAAGAGGTACGCCGCGATGGCGAGCTGACCCGCCTACAAGCCTGGGCAGACCAGAGCCACTGGCTGCTCCTGCCCCTGCTGTTACTCGCCGCCTGCGCTGCCCGTCGCGGCTGGCTACTGTGCTTGCCGCTGTTATTGCTGAGCCTGCCGCAGAACAGCTACGCCTTCAGCTTCGACGACCTCTGGCTGCGTGCCGACCAGCAAGGCCAGCGCCTGCTTGAGGCGCAACAACCGGCGGCAGCGGCGCAGCGTTTCAACGATCCGCGCTGGCAAGGCCAGGCGCTCTATCAGGCCGGCGACTACGCTGCGGCCGCCGAACGCTTCGCCAATGGCGAAACTGCCAGTGACCACTACAACCGTGGCAACGCCCTGGCACGCAGCAATGAACTGGAAGCCGCTGTGGATGCCTACACCCAGGCGCTGGAGTTGCAGCCCGACTTGGCTCAGGCACAAAAGAACAAAGCTCTGGTCGAAGAACTGCTGCGCCAGAACCAACAGCAACAACAGAATCAAACCGACAAACCGCAAGAATCCAACGAACAGCAGAATCAGCCCAGCAGCCAGCCACAAGCAGGCCAGTCCGACCCAAATGCCCAGCAGCAGGCCAAGCAATCACCGACCAAGCCATCAGAGCCTGAAGACGAGGGTGAAAACCCCGCACAACCCGGCGCAGACGAAGACGCAGATACACCGCCCAAACAACCAGAAGAAGATGACAGCGACAGCGGCGAAGAACAGATCGCCAGCGCCGAGCCGACCCTCGACGGCGAACGTCGTCAGGCACTGGAACAATGGCTACGGCAGATCCCCGATGATCCGGGCGAACTGCTGCGGCGTAAATTCAGGCTGGAACAACAACAGCGCCAGGAACAACTGCAATGAGCCGACTGCTCTGTACCCTTCTGCTTGGCCTGCTGGCCATGAATGTCAGCGCACAAAGCCTGACCGCCAGCGTTGATCGCACCCGCCTGGATGCCGGCGAGAGCGTTGAACTGACTCTGGAGTCGAATGACGCCACGCTGTTCGGCAAGCCCGATCTGCAGCCGCTCAACGAGCTGTTCGAGGTGCTCGGTACCCGCCAGGTCAACCGCCTGACCAGCGGCAGCAACGGCGCACAAGCCAGCACCCGCTGGATCGTCACCCTGCAGCCCAAACACAGCGGTTATGTGGTGATCCCTCCACTGAACCTTGGCCAGCTGCAAAGTGAGCCAATCACCCTGCACGTACAACAGGCCGCCAGCGCCAATGACAGCCGCATGGCCCCGGTGTTTATCGACGCCAGTCTTGATCAGGAAAGCGTCTACGTGCAGGCGCAAACCGTGCTGACGTTGCGCATCTATCACTCCGTTTCGCTTTACGACGACAGCAGCCTGACCCAACTTGAGATGCCCCAGGCACGCGTGGAAGCGCTCGGCGAACCGCGCACCTATGAGAAAGACATCAACGGCGTGCGCCATGGTGTGATTGAGCTGCGTTACGCGATCTTCCCCCAGGAAAGTGGCGATCTGCTGATCCCCTCGCAGGCTTTTACCGCCACTGCGGTTGATCGCTCCGCCAGCAATGCCTACAACCCGTTCGGCCCGCGCCCTGGCAAGGTAGTGCGAGTCCGCTCGCCGGAAATCCCGCTGACGGTAAAAGCCAAGCCGGCCAGCTACCCGGCCGACGCGCCCTGGCTGCCGGCACGCGCACTGAGCCTGAGTGAAGTCTGGAGTCCGCAGCCGGAAACCGCCCGCGTCGGCGATTCGCTGACCCGCAGCCTGCTACTCAAGGTAGAGGGGCTGGCCAGCGCACAATTACCACCCTTGCCAGCCACCCAGGTTGCCGGCCTGCGCCGTTACCCCGATCAACCCCAATTAGCCAACCAGGCCAACGACAACGGTCTGGTAGCCAGCCGTGAAGAACGTGAAGCACTGGTGGCCAACCGTGAAGGCGAAATTACCCTGCCGGCAATCGAAGTGCTGTGGTGGAACACCGCGACCGACAAACTCGAACGCAGCAGCCTGCCCACGCGTAAGCTGCAGGTGGCCGCAAATCCTAACCTGGAAACCCTACCGATCGAGGTAGCAAGCCCAACCGTGCGCGAGGTGGACAATGCCCACCTCTGGCCCTGGCAACTCAGCACTGCACTCCTAGGCCTGACCACCCTGCTCGGGTTTACCCTGTGGTGGCGCGCGCGGCGCCAGCCTCCAGTGCTGCCTAGCCAGCAGACGGGGCCAAGCCAGCGCAACCTGCTCGATGACCTTAAGCGCAGCTGCCTGGCGAATGACTCGCAGGCCACGCGCCATGCGCTGGACGCCTGGGCCCGCCAACAACCGGAAACCCTCGCCGATATGGCCGCGCGTTTTATCCCACTGTCTGAAGCTCTAGACGGCCTGAACGGCGCACTGTACAGCGAAAGCGGCCAGCACTGGCAGGGCCGTAACCTGTGGCTGGCGATTCGCAGCCTACCTGCCGTAGAAGACCTCGAAAGCACCGCCAACCTCGACACCAGCGCCTTGCCTCCGCTATATCCGCGCTAGTTGATAGTCCCAACAGCACAAGCTACGAGGCGTAGGCTTGTAGCAGTCACCTGTTGTAGATAGGTAATGGCACACGTCGGAGCTGAGCCGCAATTACACACCTGTTGCGCCACCTAACCCGGCAAACGGGAATCGGCTTACCTTGCCTGATGGGTTACACGTCGGCCGTCTAACACGAGGCACAGAGCCTGTGGGCCTCAGCCGTTAGCATTGCATGACATCACGACCAAGCGCGCTCCTACAGGAGCCCTCTGCAACCTGCCCCACAGACAATAAAAAACCGCGACCCAAGGGCCGCGGTTTTTAGTGTGGCTACTGCGTACCAGGCTTACGCCTTGTTGCGCAGTTTCTCCGGGTTGATCAGGAAACGTGCCAGTGCAGGCAGCAGCCAGATCGCGCCGATCATGTTCCAGAGGAACATAAAGGTCAGCATCAGGCCCATGTCGGCCTGGAACTTGATCGCCGAGAAGATCCAGGTCGCCACACCAATCGCCAGACAGACGCCGGTGAACAGCACCGCTTTACCGGTCGACTTGAGCGTCTCGTAGTAAGCGTCCTGCAGCGACAGGCCCTGACGCAGGTATGTCTCCAGGCGGCTGTAGATATAAATGCCGTAGTCGACACCGATACCCACGCCCAGAGCAATTACCGGCAGAGTCGCCACCTTCACACCGATGCCCATATAGGCCATCAGGGCGTTACCCAGCACTGAAGTCAGCACCAGCGGCAGGATCACACAGAGAGTGGCAGCCAGCGAGCGGAAGGTCAGCAGACACATGATGCTCACGGCCGCATACACCGCGATCAACATGGTGGTTTCAGACGCTGCGATCACCTCATTGGTAGCCGCCTCGATCCCGGCGTTACCGGCTGCCAGGATGAACTCCAGGCCTTCTCTGTTGTTCTGCTTGGCAAAGTCTTCGGCAACATCAACCACGCGGGTAAGAGTCTCCGCTTTGTGGTCGGTGAGGAACACCAGCAGCGGTGCCACCGAGCAATCACCGTTGTACAGGCCGTCGGCCCGGGCAATGGAGTTGTTCAGCACATCCTGGTTACGCGACAGGGTTTCCCATTTCAGGTTGCCCTCGTTCATGCCCTTGATCACCTGACGCGACACGGTGACCATGGAAATGGCCGACTGCACGCCTTCGGTGTTCTCCATCTTCCACATCAACTCATCCATGGCCGACAGAGTCGGGTAAGTCGAGCAGCCTTCAGCCGCCGTCTTGACCATGATCACCAGTACATCGGAGCTGGTGGAGTAGTTGCGGATGACGAAATCGTTATCCAGGTTGTAGCGCGAATCCGGATGCAGCTCAGGCGCACCCTGATCGAGGTCACCGATCTTCAGGTTTTGCCCGTACCACACGCCACCGGCCAGTGCTGCGATAGCCACCACCACGGAAATCGGCGCCACCATCGGGTGTGCGCACTTGGACAGGAAGCGCCAGAACGGATGTTCCTTGGTGGCCTCTTCGCGGCTGATCTTCACTGCCTTCTTGCTGATGCCGACGTAGGAAATCATCACCGGCAGCAGAATCAGGTTGGTCAGAATGATCACCGCCACACCCATGGAAGCGCCGATGGCCAGCTCACGGATCACACCGATATCAATCAGCAGCAGGGTGATAAAGCCCACAGCATCCGACAGCAGCGCCACCAGGCCTGGAACAAACAGCTGACGGAAAGCCATTCGTGCAGCGGACAGTGAATCAGTTGCCTCGCCCGATGCCATGGCGATGCCGTTGATCTTCTGTACACCGTGGGAAATACCAATGGCGAAGACCAGGAACGGTACCAACATCGAGTATGGATCAAGCCCGAAGCCCAGGGTATGCAACAGACCCAGCTGCCAGACCACCGCGATCAAGGTAGCCACGACCACCGCCAGGGTGCTCTTGAAGCAGTGGGTGAACCACAGCAACAGAACAAAGGTAATGGCGATTGCCACGGCAAAGAACAGTGCTACACCAATCAGACCATCGATCAAGTCACCCACTTTCTTGGCGAAGCCAATAATATGGATTTTGACGTTGGGGTTCTGCGCCTGGTACTTGTCGCGGATCTTCTCTTCCAACTCGTGGGAGAACTTCTGGTAATCCAGCGGGATCTGCTTGCTCTGATCATTCGGGTCGGCATAGGTCTCCAGCAAGGGCAAGTCGACGATGCTCGACTTGAAGTTGTTGGCCACCAAACGGCCAATTTGCCCGGACTTGAGAATGTTGCTACGCAGCTCCTCAAGGCTTTCCGAAGAGCCGTCGTAGGTTTGCGGAATCACTTCGCCGCCGGCAAAACCCTCTTCAGTCACTTCGGTCCAGCGTACGCTTGGGCTCCACAGCGACTTCAGGCCGGAACGGTCGACACCCGGAATATAGAAGGCTTCGTCATTGATCTGACGCAGCGTCTCCATGTATTCCTTGCTGAAGATATCGCCATCCACCGCTTCCACCGAGATACGCACGGTGTTACCCAGGTTCGCCAGGTCATTGCGGTGCTCAAGCATCTTCTGAATATACGGATGCCCCAGCGGAATCATCTTCTCGAAGCTGGTCTGCGGACGCACCTGCGCCGCCTGGAAAAACAGAAACAGACTGATCAACAGGCACAGCAGAATCACGGCCGGGCGATTGTTGAAGATCAACCGCTCCAGGAAGGAGGCAGGTTGTTGTTGATGCTTACTCATGCAAAGGCTCCCGGCTTATTATTGTTGGCCCAGATCGGCGCCAGTAGGCGTAGCGGCATGAACGCCACCCTGCCCTACCAGAATCAGATTGCCGTTTTCCATTGCTGCAACGCCTGCCAGCGAAAGCCGGTCGGCACGATTGGTCACATTGAAAGTGCGGCCGTTGTCGGTGCTCTTGAGTACGGTGCCGCCATGCCCAACCACCACAATGGAACCGTCGGCAAGGCGATTGCCGTCAGCCAGACCAAACTCCAGAGGGCCATTGTTAGCGGTGTTCAGGCTGATCGCCTGCCAGGTTGTACCGAAGTCTGCCGAACGGAACAGATGCCCACGCAGGCCATAGACCAGCAACGCACCGGCCTCATCAGTGCCCAAAGCACCAAACAGCGAACCCTCGTAAGGGCCTTCCAGGGTTTCCCAGGTCTGCCCCCAGTCCGGAGAGCGGAACATCGCGCCCTGCTCGCCCACAACAAACAGGCCAGAGTCTTTGACTTCGACAATAGCGTTGAGGTGGTAGGCGTCTTCATTGTCCATGCGGTCGCCAACATCTTCCCAGCTGGCGCCACCATCGGTGGTTTCCAACAAGGCGCCGTAAGCACCTACGGCATAACCGTTGTTGCGATCCTTGAACCAGACATCCAGCAGTGGCGCTTCACGCTCAAGGTCTTCGAACTGCTTGACCCAGGTCGCGCCGCCATCGGTGCTGGCTAGAATCTGCGCATCATGGCCGACAGCCCAGCCATGGCTATCGTCGACAAAGAACACGGCAGTGAGCATCTGCTTGGTCGGCACCTTGGCCTGAACCCAGTTTGCGCCGTTATCATCGGAATAGAGGATATGCCCACGATCACCGACGGTGACCAGGCGCTTACCCAGGCTGGCGACATCCAGCAAAAGACTGTGATGAGCTTTGGCAGAGGTTACCGAGTAATGACTGGCGTCATCGCTGGCAGCCTGCAGTGGCGCACTGGTAAACATCAGCACGGATAGCACACTGCACAGCGACAGCGCCTTGGCTATCGGTGAGTGGACGCGGAGCGCCGGTGCGCGGGACAAACCCACAACACGATCGGCCTGGGTGCGCCGCATGACGGGCTCACTCATATACCTTCCCCCTTATTCTTATAGGTAGCACTACCCTTATAGCAGTGCGCCTATCCTACTGAGCTTTCAAAAGGCCTGACAATCGGCGCGACGTTATGTTTTGTTAAACCCGGCCGTCTACCATGCCCTGTTGGACTGACAAATAGCAAAAGGCCGCTACAACAGTAGCGGCCTTTTGCTCAACCTACACGCGGATTAACGCGTACCGCGGCGACGCAGTGCAGCAGGTTTGAAGTAACCGTCATCCGGCACAGCCTGGCTGAAGTCGATGGTGCTTGGTTCTTCGTTATCCAGGTTCTGCACGTGGTAACGACGGGCCTGCAGGTCATGGAAGCTATCCAGCGCAGACCAAGTGGTCGGCAGGTCGTAGTAGTTTTTCAGGTAGGCAATCGAAACGCGCCACAGCTCGCCACGACCGTCGTATTGATCAACCACTGCTGCTTGCCAGCTGTCCTCGTCGAGGAACAGGGTGCGCTTGGAGTAGATGTGACGCGAACCCGACTTCAGCGTGCCCTCAACTACCCATACACGGTGCAGCTCGTTACGTGTAAAGGCTGGGTTCAAGTGACCGACTTGCAGCAGGTCCTTGTACTTCACTTCAGGGCTGGTGACTTTGTAGCTGTTGTAAGGAATATAGATTTCCTTCTTGCCGATCAGCTTCCAGTCATAACGATCTGGCGAACCGTTGATCATGTCGGTGTCGTCTGCAGTACGCAGGCCGTCAGCGGCAGCGATCGGGGTGTCATAGGCCAGGTTCGGCGCACGACGAACGCGGCGCTGGCCAGCGTTGTAGCCCCAGGCCTGACGCGGCTCTTTTACCTGATCCAGCGTTTCGTGTACCAGTACCGCACCACCGGCCAGACGCGCTGGGCTCTTGGTGAAGGACAGGTAGTAGAACATGATGTTATTCAGGTCGGCTGCAGTCCCTTTCGGGTTATAGAACTTGAACAAGGCTTCCTGCTGCGAGGTCACCAGGGAGTAGCTGCCGTTACGCTGCACAGCCACTTCCGAAGCGCGACGCACGATGTAGGTACCGCGGTAGCGTGCGATGTGGTTCCACAGCGCCTCTACGCCATTTTGCGGAATCGGGAACGGGATACCGCCGTAAGCGTCGGAGAAACCGTTACCGCCATCGAGCAGCTTGGCAGTGGTCGCGTTCTTGATGGTGTTGTCATACACCCACTGCGGCGCAGAACCGGAGCGGCGGGTCTGGTAGACCGGCATCTGGTAGCTGTTCGGGTAAGTGTTGAACATTGCAATCTGACCTGGGGTCAGGTTGTCTTTGTACTGATCCAAGTTGGCTTTGGTGATGGTGAACAGTGGCTTGTCATCAGCAAAAGGATCGACGTGATGCTGGCCTGGCGTCTTGTAAGCCGCCGGAGCCTTGGTGATACCACCGGTCCACTCAGGGATGGTGCCTGCTGCGTTACCAGCTTTCTCGGCACCAAACGGTGTGAGGCTTGCGCCCAACTTCGCCGCCTCAGCAGGCGAAACTGCAGCAAACGCGCTGCCAGCGGACAGTGCCAGCATAATGGCAGCACCAATCAGCGTGTGCTTTTTCAGCATTTTGACTCTCCGTGAAATAAGTCATCAATCGAGTGCCCGCAGGCACTCGATATTTTCTAGTTATGTTTAGAAGGAATACTTGACGTTTAGGCCGATATTGTCGCGGTCGCGGCTGCCATTGTTTTGGCCACCGCCAAAAAACTCAGTGTACTGAATTTCAGCTTCCAAACTATTCAGATAGCTAGCGCGCAGACCAAGAGTGTATGCCTTGCGACCCTCAATATAATTACCTGTTTGGTGCGAATTACCCTCGAAGTCATGCTTATAAACTGCGAATGGTGAAAGGTTTACGCCCGCGTAAACATCGTTCCAAGTACCAGACGCCACAAGGGTATAGCCATAAGCATTCTTATTGATTTGATCGCCTCGATTGTCGCGATCTTCATTACCAGTATATGAGTTGTTACCACGCCCAGCATAATAACGATTAACGCCATTATAATCCGTATATTGTAGGTTGCTGCCGCGAACATGCTCAGAGCCCAGCTCAGCAACACCAAACAGAGAGTCGAAACTCAGCACATTGCCAAAATTATGGATGGCACCCAAAGAAGCATTGAATGCTTCGACGCGCTCGTAGTTGCTGATCGATCCGTCACGATAAACTGCCTTACCTGCAATTTGCGCCGCACCATCCCACCCCCGCAACCCAGCAACTGCAGCATTATTATTCGCCAACTCGGCACCTTGGCCAACCAAATCACCTAAAAGGTCATTCGTAGCAGCGATCCCGATAGGCAAATTTGGACGATATGCAAGTTCACCAAATACCGAAGTCTCATTGACTGTTGTATTAAAGCTCATGCCGTACATGCGAATGTCTTCCGCATACTCGCGGCGAGCCTGAACATTTGCAAGCAAATCCACTGTAGCCAGACCACCAGCCAACGTCGCATTACCACCAAGATTTGTTGTCAGGCTGCCCAGATCCAAGCCCTGATAACCACTCAAATCAGCATAAATAGTCGGTTCCTTTGAATGGTAATTCACGAAATAAAAGCCAAATTCAGTAGAGTTAAACTCTTCAGCTATATAACGAAATGAAAAACCATATTGACCATCATCCTTAGCATTTAGATCGCCAGCGACTTTTGCAACTTGAGCAATTTGATCACCCTGATAAACAAACGTTTTACCACCAGGCCCACCATAGAGACCTAATGCTCTAAATGCAGCCTCAGTTTGACCAATAAGAGCAGGATTATTATAAACACCAAGCACTGTATTATTGGCCAACGCCGGATTTTGCGTACCCAGCCCCGTACCCGCAAAATTGTTATAGGCCGTATTTCCGCCATCGGCAAAAAGATCTGTCTCAGCAAAGTAAGTACCTACCGGATCGATCGCGGTTTCTTTCCAGTTCCATTGGTAGAAAGCTTCCATAGAAAGATTATCGGTCAAACCGAGACTGAAGCTGAACGCCTCAACTGGCACCAACACTTCTTTAATCTCAGCGCCTGGCAGGCGGAACTTGGCGGCATCCACCGGATTGGTGGTATTCACTCCACCACGGACAAACAAACCCTCCCCCCAATTGAATACCTGCTTGCCGATGCGTGCGGTCACCGGCCTATCCATAACATCCCAACTGCCATATAGGTAGGCATCAAGAATCTGGGCATCGCGACCAGCTTTATGGCGGGTTTCACGGGTGAAGCGGTCATCTTTCGGGAAGCTCTGGCTTGGCTGATCAGGCAGACTGGTGTCGTAGTAATTGTTCCGTTTATCCATGATCTGAGTGTCATAGAACGCAGTACCGCGAACAAAAGCACCGTAGTTCTGATAGGTCACTTCCATATCGGTAGTAATCTTGAATACTTCAGAAACCAAGCCGGTATCGAAGTTACGATTACCATCGTTGGTATTGACATCGTTATTGGTCTTGTCTTGACCCTGCACACGCCAGAGCTGGCCGTAGGATACGGTGGAGTCGATGGAGCCGCTGATTTCATCGTCAGCGAAGCTGAACTCCACTGCCTGAGCATGAGCCGCTACCAGCAGAGGAAGAAGACCGACAAAAGCAAAACCTGCCTTGGCAGGTGCGAAACGCAATACGGGCTTACGGGACTTAATTTCCATCGAAACATTACTCCGTGGACAGATCATCTTTTTAGTACCCCAACCGCTGGGGCACGCTATGGCCGTACTGATGACGGCCTTAAATGTTGATTGGAAGGCAAGCCCCCAACGCGTTTAAACGCACCTCACTGTTTGGCGTGCACCATGACGAGGTCAAATCGATTTAGTTCCCTGCAACCATAGTGCCAATTCAAACGGGCGTATAAAAAATCCGGCACAACGCACACTGAAACCAAAAAGCCGCTTTATGACTGATCATTCAGCAATCAAATAACCGCATGCAGTGACAGTTTTTTCCTATTTTGTCCTACTATCTGGCGCGATCAGTCACCTTGCTGCGTTGTGCACGCCTAGTTGCTTCAAACAAATCAGCCAAGGTCAAGCCAAGCAGCTCAATTCATATTGCGCAAACTCTGCTTACATTTAATCGGGTAACACAAAAAGTGTTACCCGATTAAATCAGGTAACACTTTTGTACGGATAAAAAGGACTGCATGAAGCACCTGTAACCCTATGCATTGCACATAGATACGCAGGGTCGGTCTTTAGTATTAACGCATTGATCAAAAATCGATCAAACGCACCAAAACCTCTATATAGGGTGGCGCTGCCACCCCAGGTTGTTACCGCTCACTAATTAACCGGCCAAGCTCTTGCTGACCACTTCATAGACATCGCTGGACAGTTCACCCGAGGCCAGAATGCGCTGTAGTTGCGCTTTCATTTGAGCCTGGCGGGCACTGCCATATTTGCCCCAGCGAGTCAGCGGTGCCAGCAAGCGCGATGCGATCTGCGGATTAAGGGCATTCAAAGTAATGATTTGATCTGCCAGGAAGCGGTAGCCACTGCCATCAGCCTGGTGGAAGCCCAGCAGGTTCTGTCCGGCAAACGCACCGATCAGGGAACGAACCTTATTCGGGTTCTTTAAGGTAAACGCCGGATGCTGCATCAGTTGCTCAACACGCTGCAGCGCACCAGGTAAGGCGCAGGCGGCTTGCACGCTGAACCACTGATCCATAACCAGCGGGTTGTCCTTGAAGAAATCGGCAAAGCTGGCCAGTGCAGTGGCCTTCTCGGCCTCGAACGGTGAATTGACCAGCACCGCCAATGCGGTCAGACGCTCGGTCATGTTGTCAGCGTTCTCGAACTGCTCCAGGCAGGCCGCTAGTACTTCGGCCTTGCCGCTGAGCATCAAATAGGACAATGCGATGTTCTGCAGGCTGCGTCGGGCGAAGTGCTCGGCCTCCGCCACATAGGCGCTGGAGCGAGAAACTTCGCGGTTACGCTGGTAGCGCTGCCACAGCAGATCAAACAGCGCATCCGACAGTTGCTTACGGGCAAACTCACGGGCGGCGTGGATGGCCTCAACATCAGCCACTTCGCTGATTTCAGTCAGGTACGCCTCACCAGGTAGCGAGAGCATTTCGGCGACCATGGCCTGGTCCAGCGAGTCATCGGCCAGCAGCGTGCGGCAGGCCTCGACCAGACGCTTATCAAGCACCAGCGACTCGCCACGCTGATGCTGGCCAATCAACTCCTGCAGCACCTGCACCGAGAGTTGCTGCCCAGCTTCCCAGCGGTTGAAGCCATCGCTGTCGTGCTGCATCAGGAACATCAGCTGATCACGGCTGTAGGGGAAGCTCAGCTTGATCGGCGCAGAAAAGCCACGCAGCAAGGAAGGCAGTGGTTTTTCCGCCAGATTGACAAAGGTGAAGGCCTGCTCCGCTTCGGTTATCTGCAGCACACGAGAGGTACCCACTGCGGAGTCTTCACTGACCAATTGCAGCGGCAGTTCATGCCCCTGAGCGTCGAGCAAAGCCAGTTCGACCGGAATAACAAACGGCTGCTTCTCAGCCTGCCCTGGCGTGGCTTGGCAACTCTGGCGAAAGTGCAGGCGATAGCTGTTGGCAGCGGCGTCGTAACTTTCACTGACCTCCAGACGCGGCGTACCAGCCTGACTGTACCAACGTTTGAACTGGGTCAGATCGATGCCATTGGCCTCTTCCATCGCGCGGATAAAATCGTCGCACGTCACGGCCTGACCATCATGGCGTTCAAAGTACAGGTCGCTGCCTTTACGGAAGCCCTCAGCGCCGACCAGGGTGCGGATCATGCGCACCACTTCCGAACCCTTTTCATACACGGTGAGGGTGTAGAAGTTGGAGATTTCCATAAAGGCGTCTGGACGAACCGGATGTGCCATCGGACCGGCATCTTCGGCGAACTGATGGGTGCGCAGGTAGGCGACATCCTCAATGCGTTTGACCGTGCGCGAGTGCATATCGGCGCTGAACTCGGCATCGCGGAATACGGTAAAGCCTTCCTTTAGCGATAGCTGGAACCAATCGCGACAGGTCACGCGGTTGCCCGACCAGTTGTGGAAGTACTCATGGGCCACTACCGCTTCAACACGCTGGTGAGCGGCGTCGGTGGCGGTTTCAGCCTTGGCCAGCACACAGCTGGAGTTGAAGATATTCAGGCCCTTGTTTTCCATGGCCCCCATGTTGAAATCGTTGACCGCGACGATCATAAAGATGTCGAGGTCGTACTCACGGCCATACACCTCTTCGTCCCACTTCATGGATTTCTTCAGGCTGTCCATGGCGTGTTGGCATTTGTCGATATTTTCCGGCTCTACATAAATGCGCAGCGCCACGTCGCGGTTGCTCATAGTGGTGAAGCTGTCTTCCACACACCAGAGGTCACCGGCGACCAAGGCGAACAGGTAGGCCGGCTTCATAAACGGGTCTTCCCAGGTCGCCCAGTGCCGAACACTCTTTCCAGGGGCAGTCTCCTCGCTGCCGCTGGCAATCGGGTTACCGTTGGAGAGCAGCACCGGGTAGTCATGCTGCGCCGCACTCAGGGTAGTGGTGAACTTGCTCATCACGTCCGGGCGGTCGAGGTAATAGGTGATCTTGCGAAACCCTTCGGCCTCGCACTGGGTGCAGAACATGCCGCTGGATTTGTACAGGCCTTCCAGCGCGGTGTTGCTTTCCGGGTGGATGCGCACGCTGCTGTCGATCACAAAGCTGGCCGTCGTCGGCTGCAAGGTCAGATGGCTGTCACTCAGTTGGTAATCGCCGGCACTCAGCTCGCGGTCGTCCAGCGCCACGCTGAGCAGTTCTAGCTGCTGACCGTCCAGCACCAGCGGCGGCAGACCGGCACCGGCAGCCGGATTGCGGTGCATCACCAGTTGCGCATGCACCAGGGTGTGGTCGTCGAACAACTCGAAGGTCAGATGCGTTTCATCAATCAGATAATCCGGGGCCTGGTAGTCCTTGAGGTAGATCATCTTCGGCTGTTCGGTGCGCATGGCTTGTGGCCCTTTGTCTGCGGCGCGCGGGCGCCGGGTTCGCGAATAAATAACTCAGGCGGCCAGTTCGTGAACGGCCAGCTGGTAAGCGGTGTATTTGCGGATATTGATCACGCCGGTATCGAACATCAGGTACTGGCCCTTGATGCCCAGTAGTGTGCCCTCGGCCAACGGATTCTTGTCCAGGTTGAAGCTGGTGATCTTCGCCGGATAAGCCTCAATCGGGTAGGCAATCTGCACCACCGGCTGATCACTGAGTGGCTGAATGGCCTGGATGCCAAAGCGCTGCTGCAAGTCGGTCAACCCACTGCTGCACGTGGCAAACAGCTGCTCGCGTACGGCAAGCAGATCAACCGGCGCAGCATCGCCCTTGAGCAGCGCGCGCCAGTTGGTTTTATCCGCCACCTGGCTACGCAACAGGTCTTCGACAAAGCCGGACTGCTGACGGGTGGCGACGCGCAGAATTGGCAACGCCTGGGTCGCGCCTTGGTCGATCCAACGGGTAGGAATCTGCGTGGCGCGGGTGATACCGACTTTCACCCCGGATGAGTTGGCTAGATAGACCACATGATCGGTCATGCAGAACTGCTCGCCCCAACTCGGCTCACGGCAGGTACCCGCGTCATAGTGGCAGCGCTCCGGGCTCATGATGCAGATGTCGCACTGCGCCAGTTTCTGCATGCAGGGATAGCAGTACCCCTGGCTAAAGCTGCTCTTAGTTTTGCGCCCGCAATGGGTGCAGTGGATCGCGCCCAAAAACTCGAGACGCAGGCTTTTGCCAATCAGCGGATTGACTGGCAGTAGTTCATCGCCCAAGCGAAAGCTGTACTGCACCGGCGCATCCAACTGCGCCGCCATTTTGCTCAGGGCACCACGGGCCAACTCACTCATCAGTGCAGGGTATCCGAGGACTTGAACAACAGATTGGGCACTGGCGCGGATTTCGAGCTGCACGCTTGCGGGCCCATATAGCCAATGCGCTCTTCTTCCGGCAAGTTATGGGTTTCCCAGGCAATC
>JAHJXZ010000217.1 GCA_018827205.1 Gammaproteobacteria bacterium
CCAGCGGCAATCGCCTGATCGATATAGCCCTGGCCGCCGCCTGTGCACCAGCCAACTCGACGAATCATCGCATCACCCTCGACCAGCAGGGGCTCACGACCGAGCACCTGATGCACATGACGGGCGAAGTCGTGCGGGCTCATGGCTTCAGGCAGCGAACCAACTAGACCCACAGTGCGTGGGTTTTCCGGTTCCAGCGGCCCCTCCACCGTGATACCCAGCTGGGCAGCCAGCTGCACGTTATTGCCTACTTCGGCGTGCACATCGAGCGGCAGGTGATAGGCCAACAGGCTGATGTCGTTGGCCAGCAGGGTTTTAAGGCGCCGCTGTTTCATGCCGGTGACGCAGGGATTCTCGCCCTTCCAGAAATAACCATGGTGCACCAGCAGCACATCGGCTTGCGCTTCGACCGCAGCATCGACCAGCGCCTGGCTGGCGGTCACCCCGCTGACGATACGCCGCACCTGCGGCCGGCCTTCGACCTGCAGGCCGTTGGGACAGTAATCGCTGATGCGTGCGGCATTCAGGTAGCGGTCGGCTTCTTCCACCAGGGTCGCCAGGGCAATGGCCATAAGGTTTCCTTATCAACAGTTGCGAGGCGCTGCTTTATTCTCAGCGGCTTCTCTATAATGGCGCACCTTAAGGGGCGCACCCGCCCCCGGCAACCCTCAGGATTGGATCGATGTTCAAGTCCCTGCGTTTCCTCGGCTGGCCCCTGCTGGTCGGCGTGCTGTCGGCAATGCTGATCATGCAGTATTTCCCGCAATGGGTTGGCTTGCCTGGGCAGGACGTGCACGTACGCCAGGCACCGTTCTATAGCCGCATGCAGGAAGGTCCGGTGTCCTATGCCGATGCGGTCAAGACCGCATCGCCTGCAGTGGCCAATCTATACACCACCAAATTCGTCAATAAACCCGCACACCCGCTGTTCGAGGACCCGCAGTTTCGCAAGTTCTTCGGCGACAACCTGCCCAAGCAGCGGCGCATGGAATCCAGCCTCGGCTCGGCGGTAATCATGAGTCCGGAAGGCTACCTGCTGACCAATAACCATGTGGTCGACGGTGCTGATCAGATCGTCGTGGCCCTGAAGGATGGCCGAGAAACCTTGGCCCGACTGATCGGCAGCGACCCGGAAACCGACCTTGCGGTGCTGAAGATCGACCTGCAGGACCTGCCGTTTATCATCCTTGGTCGCTCCGACAATATCCGTATTGGCGACGTAACCCTGGCCATCGGCAACCCGTTCGGCGTTGGCCAGACCGTGACCATGGGTATCATCAGCGCCACCGGGCGCAACCAACTGGGCCTCAACACCTACGAGGACTTTATCCAGACCGACGCTGCGATCAACCCCGGCAACTCGGGCGGTGCACTGGTCGACGCCTACGGCAATCTGGTTGGCATCAACACGGCGATTTTCTCCAAGTCAGGCGGCTCACAAGGCATTGGCTTCGCCATTCCGACCAAGCTGGCGATGGATGTGATGCAGGCCATTATTGAACATGGCCAAGTGATTCGCGGCTGGCTGGGCATTGAAGTACAACCGCTGACCCCGGAACTGGCAGAGTCCTTTGGCCTGGACGGGCGCCCCGGCATCGTCGTCGCAGGCATTTACCGTGACGGGCCGGCACAAAAGGCAGGCCTACAGCCCGGCGATCTGATCCTCAGTATCGATGGCAAGGCTGCTGGAGATGGTCGCAGCTCAATGAACCAAGTGGCTCGCGCCAAGCCGGGCGAGAAGATCAGCATCGACATCCTGCGCAACGGCAAACCACTGCAACTGACCGCAGAAATCGGCGTAAGACCGCCCGTCAACGGCAGCTGACCCTCCTTCATTTTCAATTTTCGCAGCGCAAGCGATAACCCTTCTCAATTTTAATGTTATGTTATTACATTAAACTCAATTGAAGGATGTTATCCCTTGCGCGCCGCCCACGCCTTACTCGCCAGCCTGCTGGCCCCCTGCGCCTTTGCCGCAGCAGCAGAAAACCCCGTCGAACTAACCGCGACCACCGTAACCGCGCGCCAGGAACAGGCGGACGGCCCAGTGCAAGGCTATCGCGCGACTCGCTCGGCCAGTGCCACACGCACCGATACACCGATTGCGCAGATCGCCCAGAGCATCAACGTGGTGCCCGCGCAGGTGCTCGATGACCTGGGCACCACGCGCATCGACCGCGCCCTGGACTTTGCCGGAGGCGTATCCAGGCAGAACAATTTCGGCGGCCTGACCTTCCTCAATTACAGCGTGCGCGGCTTCACCACCGGCGAGCTGTACAAGAACGGCTTCGCCATCAACCGTGGCAGCTACAGCTCGCCGGACGCCTCCGGTATCGAACGCATTGAGGTGCTCAAAGGTCCGGCCGCCAGCCTGTATGGCCGTGGCGACCCAGGCGGCATGATCAATATCGTCAGCAAGAAACCGCAGGCCGAGGCTTTCAGCCAGCTCAAGGCCAGTGTCGGCAGCTGGGATCGCTACCGCAGCAGCCTGGACGTCAACACCCCACTGAATGACGACGCCACCCTGTTGTCACGGGTCAACCTGGCGGTCGAGGACAACCAGAGCTTTCGCGACCATGGCGGCAGCGAACGGAAAATCGTCAGCCCCTCGTTGAGCTGGCAGCTGGACGCCGACACCCTACTGCTGATCGAGAGCGAATTCACCCGCACCGAATCGGTATTCGACCGTGGTATTCCGGCGGTGAACAACCGCATGGGCGCGGTGAAAAACTCCAGCTTTATGGGCGAACCGAACGACGGCAGCGTGCGAAACGACAACCAGATGCTGCAGGTCAGCCTGGAGCGCTACCTCAATGACAACTGGAAGCTGCGCCTGGCCAACCACTACGCGCAGGGCCGCCTGCAGGGCAATAGCTCCGAGCCGTCACGCCTGGTCGGTGACACGCTGACGCGCTTCTACCGCCAGCGCAGCTTCGAATGGAACGACAGCATTACCCAGGCCGAGCTGCACGGCAGCTTCAACCTAGGCAGCTGGCAGCACCAGACCCTTGCTGGCCTGGAGTATGAGAACTACCGCAACAGCCAGAAGTACCCGCAAAGCGCGACCACCCTGGGCTACGGCCAAAATATCTACCAACCGCAGTACGGCCAGGCCAAACCGGCCATCGTCAATCCCAACGATTTCTTCGAACACACCGAAAGCTATGCCCTCAACCTGCAGGACCAGATCAGCTTCAGCGAACACCTCAGCGGCCTGATCGGTGCGCGCTTCGAGCGCTATGAGCAAACCGCGCTGAACCGCAGCACCCGGGTCCGCAATGAGCAAAACAAGGATGTCGCCACCGCTCGCACGGGCCTGCTCTATCAGCTGACGCCGCAGGTCGGCGTGTTCGCCAACGTCTCCACCTCGTTCAAGCCCAACAGCATCAGCAGCCAGGGCACGGTATTCAAACCGGAGAAAGGCCTTGGTTACGAAACCGGACTCAAGCTCGACCTACTCGACAGTCGCCTGGGCGCGACAATCGCGCTGTTTCATATCGACAAGGAAAACGTGCTGACCGCCGACCCGCTCAACCCCGGCGACAGCATCGCCGCCGGCAAGGCGCGCAGTCAGGGCCTGGATATGCAGTTCAGCGGCCAGCTCAGCGATGCCGTGCGCATCATCGGCGCCTACGCCTATATCGATGCCGAAGTCACCGAAGACAACAGCCTGCCAGCCGGCAGCAAACTGCTCGGCGTTGCCCGCCACAGCGGCAGCCTGCTCACCGTCTACCAATTTCAGGACGGCCACCTGCGCGGTTCGGACATAGGCGCCGCGTTCAACTACGTAGGGGATCGCTCGGGGCAAGCGGGCAGCAACTTTGAATTACCGGCCTACAGCACCGTCGACCTGCTCACGCGCTACCAGGCCAATGAAGACCTGAGCATCGGCCTGAACCTTAACAACCTGTTCGATCGCGAGTACTACGAGCGCGCCTACAACAACGTCTGGGTCATGCCCGGCGAGCCGCGCAACCTCAGCCTCAGCCTGACCCTCAATCTCTGACCACAACCCAAGGAACCCAAGTATGCGTATTGCCAAACCCGCCCTCCTCACTGCTTTACTCGCCGCCCTGATCGCCGGGCAAGTCCAGGCTCACGGTCTGTGGACCGAACAGCGTCGTGGTCATATCGAAACCGTTTACGGCCATGGCGCGGAAGACAACGCCTTCAAGGCCGAGAAAATCAGCGGTGCCTGGGCCTATGACCGCGCCGGCACAATGATCCCGGTCACCGTCCAGCGCCTGGACGATCAGGCCCGCCTGCAACCACTGAAAACCCCGGCGGTGCTCGGCGTGGCGCTGGACAACGGCGCCTGGTCACTGACTCCGGACAAACAGTGGATCAACCATGGCCGCAGCAAAGTGCCCAACTCGACCGAGTCGCTGCACACCTTCAAATACAGCCTGGCGATCTACCAGGAAGGCGCCAAGTTGCCGAAGCTGGATCAGTTGAAGATGGTCATCCTGCCCGAGGGCGACCCGCTCAAGGTCGGTCCTGGCAAACCGTTGGCGGTGCGTGTGCTGGTGGATGGCAAGCCGGCTGCAGGGGTCGAGTTGATAGGCGACTACCGCGGGGCGCCGCATCAGGTCAGCGCCACCACCGACGCCGAAGGCCGCGCCCAGGTGCTGGTACGCAACGAAGGACTGAATATCATCAGCGCCGCCATTAGCCTGCCGGTCAAGGGCGACAAGGATATCGAGACGCGCGGCCTGTTTACCTCGCTGACCTTTCTCGGCAAAGCGCACCACGAATAACGCGCCCTGAAATATGACAGGCAATAAAAAGCCGGAGCACTGCTCCGGCTTTTTTATGGCTGCGAATTACAGACTATGCAGCGCGTCTAGCAGCGCCTGGTTCTGCTCCGGCGTGCCAATGGTGATACGCAGGAACTGGGCAATGCGCTGCTGCTTGAAGTGACGCACGATCACGCCCTGTTCCCGCAGGCCAGCGGCCAGGGTCGCGGCATCTTTCTCCGCGTGACGGGCAAAGACAAAGTTCGCCGCCGAAGGCAACACCGCAAAGCCCAGCTTCTCCAGCCCAGCCACCACAACCTCACGGTTGTCGATCACCTGCTGACAGGTCTGCTGGAAATACGCTCTGTCCGCAAACGCCGCCGCCGCACCTGCAATTGCCATGCGATCCAGCGGGTAGGAGTTAAAGCTGTTCTTGATCCGCTCCAGCGCCTCGATCAGGTCCGGGTGACCGACCGCAATCCCAACCCGCAGCCCAGCCAAAGAGCGCGACTTGGACAACGTCTGGCTTACCAGTAGGTTCGGATATTTATCGACCAGACTGATCGCCGTCTCACCGCCGAAATCAATATAGGCCTCATCGACCAGTACCACGGTATCCGGATTAGCCTTGAGCAGACGCTCGATGGCGTCCAGCGCCAGGGGGCTGCCTGTCGGTGCGTTCGGGTTGGGGAAAATAATGCCGCCGTTGGGCCGCACGTAATCTTCCACGCGAATCTGAAACTGCTCATCCAGCGGCACCTGCACGGAGTCGATGCCATACAGGCCGCAGTACACTGGATAGAAGCTGTAGCTGATATCCGGGAACAGCAGCGGCTGGCCGTGCTGGAACAGGCCGTGGAAGGCATGCGCCAGCACTTCATCGGAACCGTTGCCGACAAATACCTGAGCCGTCTGCACGCCGTAATAGTCAGCGACCGCTTGCTTCAAGCGGTCACTATCTGGGTCCGGGTATAGGCGTAGGTTGTCATTGACCTCGGCCTGCATGGCTGCGATGGCCTTGGGCGACGGACCGTAAGGGTTTTCATTGGTGTTGAGCTTGACCAGCTTGGCCAGTTTCGGCTGTTCACCCGGCACATAAGGCACCAGGTCTTTAACGAAGGGGCTCCAGAATTTGCTCATCTGCCCTTCACTCCTCGAATTCGATTCTTGGGTGAGGCGCGCATGGCGCGCCCTGAAAATTCAGTTCTTGATACGGTATTCGGCGCTGCGGGCGTGGGCGGTCAGCGACTCACCACGTGCCAGCACACTGGCAATTTTGCCCAGCTCCGACGCGCCCTCAGCCGAGCAATGAATGATCGACGAGCGTTTCTGGAAGTCATACACCCCCAGCGGCGAGGAATAGCGCGCAGTGCCGGAGGTCGGCAGCACGTGGTTGGGACCGGCGCAGTAATCGCCCAGCGCTTCTGCGGTGTAACGGCCCATAAAGATCGCGCCAGCGTGACGGATCAGCGGCAGGTATTGCTCAGGGTTTTTCACCGACAATTCCAGATGCTCCGGGGCAATGCGGTTGGCCACTTCGATGGCCTGCGCCATGTCAGCCACCAGAATCAATGCACCACGACCTTCCAGCGAAGTGCGGGCAATCGTCTCGCGCTCCAGGGTCGGCAGCAGTTTGGCGATGCTCTCGGCGACGCGGTCGAGGAAGGCGGCATCCGGACTGACCAGGATCGACTGGGCGTCTTCGTCGTGCTCGGCCTGGGAGAACAGGTCCATGGCGATCCAGTCCGGGTCGGTCTGGCCGTCACACACCACCAGAATCTCCGAAGGACCGGCGATCATGTCGATGCCAACCTTGCCGAATACGTGGCGCTTGGCGGTGGCGACATAGATATTGCCCGGGCCGACGATCTTGTCCACCGGTGGCACGCTTTCGGTGCCATAGGCCAACGCTGCTACGGCTTGCGCACCGCCGATGGTGAACACGCGATCAACGCCGGCAATGCAAGCGGCAGCCAGAACAATCTCATTGATCTCGCCACGCGGCGTCGGCACTACCATCACCACTTCTGGCACGCCGGCGACCTTGGCCGGGATGGCGTTCATCAGCACCGAGGATGGGTACGAGGCCTTACCACCTGGCACATACAGGCCGGCGCGATCGAGTGGTGTGACTTTCTGGCCCAGCACCGTGCCATCGGCCTCGGTGTAGCTCCAGGAGTCCTGTTTCTGCCGCTCGTGGTAGCTGCGCACGCGCTCGGCCGCCACTTCGAGGGCCTGGCGCTGCTCGGGGGTAATACGCGTCAAGGCCAGTTCCAGGCGCTCGCGCGGCAGGATTAGATCAGCCATGGAAGACACATCCAGGCCGTCAAACTGCTTGGTGAACTCGACCAATGCGGCGTCGCCACGCTCACGCACGGCTTTGATGATATCCAGTACGCGATGGTTGACCGCATCATCCGAAACACTTTCCCAGCTCAGCAGATGATCCAGATGCTGGGCAAAGTCCTGGTCAGCGGCATTGAGTCGGCGGATAGCGATAGGAGCGGTCATAGCGGGCCTCTTAATTGGCAAATGCTCGGGCGCCCGTAGAGTAACAACCACTCCGCGCGGGCACCTGAGAATTTTGGCTATAACGCGGATAGGCTAGGCCGCACAGCGGCGGCCATAAGACTCAGCGGGGGTGTCGCGATTCGACCGCATCGCGCAAGGTGTCGATCAACGCCTGAATGCGCGCGTGCTGCATCTTCATCGACGCCTTGTTCACCACCAGACGCGAGCTGATCGTAGCGATCAGTTCCTGGGCCTCCAGGCCATTGGCGCGCAGGGTGTTGCCGGTATCGACCACGTCGATGATCTTGTCAGCCAAGCCCACCAGCGGCGCCAGCTCCATCGACCCATACAGCTTGATGATATCGACCTGACGACCCTGCTCGGCGTAATAACGCTTGGCCACGTTGACGAACTTGGTCGCCACGCGCAGCCGACCTTTCGGCTCAGGCGCACCCACGGCGCCAGCGGTCATCAGTTTGCACTGGGCAATACGCAGGTCCAGCGGCTCATACAAACCCTGACCACCGTACTCCATCAGCACGTCTTTGCCGGCAACGCCGAGGTCCGCCGCGCCGTGCTCGACATAGGTCGGCACATCGGTGGCACGCACAATCAACAGGCGCACATCATCCAGCGTGGTGGGAATGATCAGCTTGCGGCTTTTATCCGGGTTCTCGGTCGGCTCGATGCCCGCTGCTGCCAGCAGCGGCAGGGTGTCATCGAGAATCCGGCCTTTGGAAAGGGCAATAGTCAGCATGGTCTTAGCCCGGCACGCGGCGAATCTTCGCCCCCAGCAACTGCAGTTTCTCTTCGATGCACTCATAACCACGGTCGATGTGGTAAATGCGGTCGATCAAGGTATCGCCCTGGGCAACCAGCGCCGAAATCACCAGGCTGGCCGACGCACGCAGGTCAGTGGCCATAACGGGTGCACCCTTGAGGGTTTCAACACCCGAGACGATGGCGGTATTACCTTCAACCTGAATTTGTGCGCCCATGCGGATCATTTCATGCACGTGCATAAAGCGGTTTTCGAACACAGTTTCGATTACCGTGCCGGTGCCCTCAGCAATCGCATTGAGGGCAATGAACTGAGCCTGCATATCGGTTGGGAACGCCGGGTACGGGGCAGTACGCAGGTTTACGGCTTTAGGCCGCTTGCCATGCATATTCAGCTCAATCCAATCATTACCGCAGGTGACTTCAGCACCGGCTTCCTGAAGCTTGGACAAGACCGCTTCCAGAGTGGTCGGATCGGTATCCTTGACCTTGACCCGGCCTCCGGTGGCAGCAGCAGCCACTAGGTAGGTGCCGGTTTCGATACGGTCGGGCATTACGCTGAAACGCGCGCCGTGCAGGCGCTCAACGCCGTCGATGGTGATGGTGTCGGTACCAGCGCCGCTGATTTTCGCGCCCATGGCTATCAGGCAGTTGGCCAGGTCGACCACTTCAGGCTCACGCGCGGCGTTTTCCAGCACGCTGCGGCCTTTGGCCAGGGTGGCAGCCATCATGATGTTTTCGGTACCGGTCACGCTGACGGTATCGAAGAAGAAGTGCGCACCACGCAGGCCGCCCTCAGGGGCCTTCGCTTTGATATAACCGGCTTCGACATCGATGATTGCGCCCATGGCTTCAAGGCCGCGGATGTGCAGGTCAACCGGACGCGAGCCGATGGCACAGCCACCCGGCAGAGCCACTTCGGCATAACCGAAGCGCGCGACCATCGGGCCAAGCACGAGAATCGAAGCGCGCATGGTTTTCACCAGCTCATAGGGTGCGACCAGGGTCTTGATCGCCCGCGCGTCGACTTCAACGCTGAGCTTTTCATCAATGATTGGCTCAATACCCATGCGACCGAACAACTCGATCATGGTGGTGATGTCATGCAGGTGTGGCAGGTTGCAGATGGTGACAGGCGCATCACCGAGCAGGGTAGCGGCGAGAATCGGCAGGGCAGAGTTCTTCGCCCCGGAAATGCGGATTTCGCCATCAAGGCGCACACCGCCGGTAATAATCAGTTTGTCCATGATTCTCTCGGTTTAGGAGCGCGCGGCCCAATCGGCACGGCTAAAGAATTTCATACTCACGGCGTGGATACTGCCATCGGCGATCCAGGCATTGAGGTGAGCGTAGATCTGCTGCTGGCGCTTGACCGGCCCAAGAGCGGCCAATTCGTCACTGATCAGGTTCAGCTGAAAGTTGCAGCCTTCGCCTTCAACTTCCACCTGGGTATCCGGCAATTTAGCCTCAAGGAGACTCTTTACTTCTAAGGCCTGCATGCTCAACCTCGATCAATGCATAAATTAACGACAGCCGAGCAGACGCTCGCGGGTCGAGCATCATACAAAAAAGCCCCCCGCCTGCGAACCCCGCATTATCCCCAGCCGACCGAAGCCCTGCTCAGGCTTGCAGCGGAAGAATCTCCAGCAAACCGCAGACGCCAGCGATCTCACGCATGTCCTTGGGCAGATTGCTCACGCTCAGGGTCTTACCAGCTGCACTGGCGTCACGCATAAACGCCAGCAACAGCGATAGGCCGACGCTGCTGGATTTCTCCACGCCGCCGCAATCGAGTACACAAGCAGCCGACTGGCTGACCTTGAGCAAGCGGGCACCCTGCTCACGCAGCGCCGGCGCACTCAGGTAATCGAGCACACCGACCAGACTGAATACGCCGGGGGATGCCTCGCTAATACTGGCCTGACTCACGATGCATCGGTCCCTTGACGGGCTTTTGCGACGGTCTCGGTCCAGTTGTCGATGACCTTATCCAGATCGTTACGATTGTCCTGCATGGCCTGGGAGAACTGGTCACGGAATAGCTTGCCAACGTTGATGCCGTTGATAATCACGTTACGCATTTTCCAAGTACCGTCCTGGTTAACCATGGTGTACGACAACGGATAAACCGTGCCATTACCGTCCCTAATTTCCATATTTACCGGAGTACGCTCTGGATCCTGCTGACCTGCAACAGGTAATACACGGATATCTTGATTGTTGTATTCCAGCAAGGCGTTGCCATAGAACTGCATCAGGCTGCGCTTGAAGTTCTCCTGAAAACGCTGCATCTGCTCGGGCGACGCCTGGCGCGAGTAGCGCACGGTCATCACGCCACGGGACATGCCATCTGCATCCATTACCGGACCAATAATGCTGTTCAATGCGCTGTAAAACGCGCCTGGATCGGTGCGGTACTGCTCTTTGTTTGTTTTGAGGTCCGCCAGTAGCGTGTTGGTCGCCTGCTCAACTACCTCATGAGCGGCCGGAGCAGCCAGCAGCGAAAATGACATGGCGGCCAAACAAATAAAAAGGCCGTTACGCAGTGTTCTGACCATTTCCAATACCCCGATTAATTAGCTTGGTCTTTATTGACTGAATTGAGCAAAAACTTGCCAATCAGATCTTCCAGCACCAGCGATGACTGAGTGTCATGAATAGTGCCGCCATCGCGCAGCAGCTCTTCTTCGCCGCCCACGCTAATACCGATATATTTCTCGCCCAGCAGGCCAGCCGTCAGAATCGAGGCGGTGGAGTCTGCTGGCAGATTATCCACGGCATCGTCCAGTAACATGGTCACACGCCCCATATAGCTGTTGCGGTCCAGATCGATCGCGGTGACCTTGCCGATTGTCACGCCAGCCATGGTCACTTTCGATCTGACCGTCAAACCGGCGATATTCTCAAAGTGCGCATACACCTTATAGGTATTGTCACTGCTGCCCACAGTCAGGCCACTGACGCGCAAGGCCAGCAGTAACAAGGCCAACAACCCGGCCAACAGGAACAAGCCGACACCAATTTCCAGCGTGCGGTTCTGCATCAGAAATCTCCAAACATCAAAGCGGTCAGAATAAAGTCCAGCCCCAATACGGCGAGTGAGGCGTACACCACGGTTTTCGTGGTGGCACGACTAATCCCTTCCGAAGTCGGCTCACAGTCATAACCCTGGAATACGGCGATCCAGGTCACGACAAACGCAAAGACCACGCTCTTGATCACACCATTGAGCACATCTTCACGAAACGAAACACTGCTTTGCATATTGGCCCAGAACGAGCCTTCATAAACACCCAGCCAGTCGACGGCAACCATCGCACCACCCCAGATGCCGACCACACTAAAGATCATTGCCAGCAGGGGCATCGAGATAAAACCGGCCCACAGCCGCGGCGCGACAATATATTTGAGGGGATCCACACCAATCATTGCCAGACTCGACAGCTGCTCGGTGGATTTCATATTGCCAATTTCAGCGGTCAACGCCGACCCTGCACGCCCCGCAAACAACAAGGCAGTAACCACCGGCCCCAGCTCACGTAGCAAGGTCAGGGCCACCATTTGCCCTACAGCCTGCTCCGAACCGTACTTGGCCAAAATGCTGAAGCCCTGTAGCGACAGCACCATGCCGATAAAGATGCCCGACACAACAATGATGGCCAGGGACATCACCCCAACCGAATACAGTTGCTTGATCAGAAGCTGGAAACTATTGCCCGTCGAACCACGGCCAAACAGCGCGCGTAGCAAAAACAGCCCCGAACGCCCCAGCGTGGCCACCACATCAATACCGGCACGACCGAATAGGCGCACCCGCTCGAGCACAGATGTCTTGCGCATCAGCGCTCCCCCAGAAGATCGTCGCGGTAATTGGCCGCAGGAAAGTGAAACGGTACTGGGCCATCGGGAATGCCCTGCATAAATTGACGTACGCGGGGGTCCTCCGATGCTTTCAACTCATCAGGCGTGCCCTGCCCCAATACCTGGGCATCGCCGACGATATAGATGTAATCGGCAATGCTCGCGGTTTCCGCCAGGTCATGGGACACCACAATACTGGTGATTCCCAACGCATCGCTGAGCAGGCGAATCAAACGCACCAGAACGCCCATGGCAATCGGGTCCTGACCGACGAAAGGTTCGTCATACATCAGTATTTGCGGGTCCAGGGCAATCGCTCGGGCCAATGCCACGCGGCGCTTCATGCCGCCCGACAACTCATCCGGCATCAAATCCAGAGCACCGCGCAGGCCCACCGCCTGCAACTTCATCAGCACGATGTCGCGAATCATCTCTTCCGGCAGCTTGGTATGCACCCGCAGCGGAAAAGCGACGTTCTCGAATACATCCAGATCGGTAAACAGTGCACCACTCTGGAACAGCACACCCATCTGCTTACGCATATCGAACAGTTCACTGCGCGATAGCGTCGGCAAATCTAGGCCATTAACCCAGACTTCACCCTGGCTCGGTTTGAGTTCAGCGGCGATCAGGCGCAACAGCGTGGTTTTGCCACAGCCAGACGGGCCCATAATCCCTGTGACTTTGCCACGGGGAATCTGAATATCGATGTTTTTGAAAATATCCCGCTCGCCGCGTTTAAAGCTGACGCCCGTCAGCTCAACTGCATACGGGTTCTCGGCGCTCATCTGGACTCCTTGCTAAACGCTTGCCTGACTGACGTACCGCCCTGAACAAAGGGCACTACGACTCGTCGAACGTACCGAAAATGGCCGCGAACTATACCATCGCGGCATGCCCCACCCAAGACTGAACGTATTGCCGAAGATTAAGTGCCGCACAGTTCCTGCAAGCAACTGACAACTGGAAACACTGGGCAGGCGCACCTTTACCGTTATAATCGACAGCTTTTAGCCCGTACGCCGCAGAGAAGTCATGAGCAAGTCCACCGACCTGATCCAGTCAGCGCAGCGCACCATCCGCCTGGAACTCGAAGCCATCCAGGATCTGCTAGCGCGGATCAACGGTGATTTTGTGCGTGCCTGCGAGCTAATTCTCGCCAGCAAAGGCCGCGTAGTCGTAGTCGGCATGGGCAAATCCGGCCACGTCGGCAACAAGATTGCCGCCACCCTGGCCAGCACCGGCACCACTGCATTCTTCGTGCATCCGGCCGAAGCGAGCCACGGTGACATGGGCATGATCACTCGCGACGATGTGGTGCTGGCACTGTCCAACTCGGGCTCTACGGCAGAAATTGTCACCTTGCTGCCGCTGATCAAACGCCTCGGCATCACATTGATCAGCATGACCGGCAACCCAGAGTCGCCACTAGCCAAAGCAGCTGAAGTCAACCTGGACGCCCGCGTATCCCACGAAGCCTGCCCGCTGAATCTGGCCCCAACCTCATCCACCACCGTATCCCTGGTGCTGGGCGATGCCCTGGCCATTGCCCTGCTGGAAGCCCGCGGTTTTACCGCCGAAGACTTTGCGTTCTCCCATCCGGGCGGCGCACTGGGCCGACGCCTGCTACTCAAGGTGGAAAACGTCATGCACGCCGGCGACAGCCTGCCCCGCGTCAAACGTGGCACTTCACTGCGTGATGCACTGCTGGAAATGACCCAGAAAGGCCTGGGCATGACCGTGGTGACCGAGGACGATGGCCGCCTGGCCGGAATATTCACCGACGGCGACCTACGCCGCACCCTGGATCGCAACATTGACGTGCGCCAGACCATTATCGATGACGTAATGACCGCCCACGGCAAGACCGCACGCGCGGAAATGCTTGCGGCAGAGGCTTTGAAAATCATGGAAGACCACAAGATCAGCTCGCTGGTGGTGATCGACGATAACGACCTGCCCATCGGCGCACTGAACATGCACGACCTGCTTCGCGCCGGAGTGATGTGATGAGCACAGACCCGATCAATCACGATCTACTGCAACGCGCCCAGGGCGTCAAACTGGCGATTTTCGACGTCGACGGCGTACTCACCGACGGCAAACTGTACTTTCTCGTCGACGGCAGCGAGTTCAAAACCTTCAACACCCTCGACGGTCACGGCATCAAGATGCTGATCAACTCCGGGGTACGCACCGCTATTATCAGCGGCCGCAAAACCCCAGTGGTTGAGCGCCGGGCGCAGAACCTGGGGATTCAACACCTGTATCAGGGGCGCGAAGACAAGCTGGTGGTACTCGATGAGCTACTCGGCGAACTGGGCCTAGACTATGCACAAGTCGCTTACCTGGGTGACGACCTGCCCGACCTGCCAGTGATCCGCCGCGTGGGCCTGGGCATGGCAGTTGCCAGCGCCGACGGCTTTGTCCGCCAGCATGCCCACGGAATTACCCGTGCTCGCGGTGGTGAAGGCGCCGCCCGCGAGTTCTGCGAACTGATCATGAGCGCCCAAGGCACCCTTGAAGCCGCTCAAGCCGCTTACCTATAGGCCAATCATGCCACGCAAGTTATTCAATATTGTCCTGTTCGCCTTCGTCGCACTGCTAGTGGCAGCGCTTGGCTACTGGAACCTCAGCCCGGAAAGTTTCAACCAGCAATCCGCCAGCGCTGAAACTGACAACGCCATCGACTTTTACGCCACCAACACCTATACCGTGCAATACCAGGCCGACGGAAAGCTGCACTACGACCTAAAAGCTGACAAGGTCGAGCACATTAAGGCCAGCGACATCACCCTGATGACCAGCCCAAATATGAACCTGTTCCGTGGCACCGAGCTGCCCTGGAAAATCCGTAGCGAGCGCGGCGAAGTATCGCCAGGCGGCGTTGAGGTCGAACTGATCGACAAGGTGCGCGTTGAACGCACAGACGCCAAAGGCCGCCCGACTATTCTCACCACCAGCCGCCTGACCGTATTCCCCGAGAAGGAATATGCGCAGACCCAGCAAGCCGTTAGAATCGATGCGGCCAATGGGGTGACCACGGCGAAAGGAATGAAAGCGTACATGAATGACGGCAGGATGCTCCTGCTGTCCAACGTAAGAGGTCAGCATGAGGCTCGTTAACACCCTCCCCCTACTACTCAGCCTCAGCGCCGCACTCGGAAGTGTCAGCGCCTGGGCACTGCC
>JAHJXZ010000024.1 GCA_018827205.1 Gammaproteobacteria bacterium
CGCCCAATGGGCGGCGTTTTTGTTGGTGCAGCATTCGTTCAGCGATGGGTTACGTCGCGGTGCGGCCAACCCATCCATGCGGGCTTACTTGCGTACGCCTTCAACCGAGATGATCAACTCGACGCTTTCCGACGCTGGGCCCAAGTCCTTGGTGATGCCGAAGTCTTTCAGCTTCAGCGTGGTGCTGCCCGCGAAACCAGCACGGTAGCCGCCCCACGGGTCCTTGCCTTCACCGATAAACGTGGCGGCAATCACCACCGGCTTGGTCACGCCATTAAGGGTCAGGTCGCCGGTGATATCGGCAGTACCTTCGCCAGTGGAGGTAACAGCGGTGGACGCAAAGGTCGCAGTCGGATGCTCGCTGACGTTGAGGAAATCATCGCTGCGGATGTGCTTGTCGCGCTCGGCATGGTTGGTGTCAACGCTGGTGGTGTTCAGCGTCACGTTGACCTTGCTGTCCTGCGGCTTGGCGGCGTCGAAGCTGAAGCTGCCGTCGAAGTCCTTGAACGTACCGTACAGCCAGCTATAACCCAGGTGGCTGATTTTGAAATTGACGAAGGCGTGCTGGCCTTGCTTGTCGATGGCGTAATCGGCAGCCATCGCCTGACCAGCGCCAATCAGTGCGCCACCAAGTGCCAGGGCTACGAGGGTTTTCTTCAACATCGGCATACTCCTTGTGAGTGTGGGATGGGGCCAATCCAGCCCCGGAAACAGCAAAGGTAACTAGCGCCCGAACATCCGCGTAAGCGTACGGTCGCGATCAATAAAGTGGTGTTTCAGCGCAGCCAGGGCATGAATGCCGGCAAAGATCACCAGCGCCCACGCCAAGTACTCATGCACCAAACCAGCAACGTCTTCCTGATCAGGAATGCTGGTCAGACTGGCCGGCACTTCAAACAAGCCGAATACCGGGATGCCGCGGCCGTCTGCCGTAGAGATCAGGTAGCCGGAAATCATCAGGACAAACAGCCCCAGGTAGAGAAAGCTGTGGCCCAGCTTGCTGGCCAGGCGGGTCATTCGCCCATGGTTCGGCAAACTCGCCGGCGGCGGACTGAACCAGCGCCACAGCACCCGACCGAGCATCACGGCAAACAGCACCAGACCGATGCTCTTGTGCAGATCCGGGGCGGTCTGGCGCCAACTGCTGTAGTAATCCAGGCCGACCATCCAGTAACCCAGGCCAAACAGGCCGAATACGGTCAACGCCACAAGCCAGTGCATCAGGATACTGACCAGACCGTAGTGAGAAGAGCTATTGCGCCATTGCATTGCGAACTTTCCAGCAAGAAGGACAGGGACCGCGAGTGGAGCAAGACTAGCAACAAACCTATCGACAAAAAGCGGAATTTTTCGCTTTGAAATATCGAGAAATACGATGCATCGCTCAGCCCTTTAACGCAGCCGAATTAGTCTAGCGCCACCCGGAAAAGTTCAGCCCTCCGGCTACAAACGGCAGGATAG
Source organism: Gammaproteobacteria bacterium (assembly GCA_018827205.1). Taxonomy (GTDB): domain Bacteria; phylum Pseudomonadota; class Gammaproteobacteria; order Pseudomonadales; family Pseudomonadaceae; genus Aquipseudomonas. Next base: position 1,462 of record JAHJXZ010000024.1, read on the forward strand.
AGAGGATCAGCGGCCAGCCTGGCGGATCGAGCGCAGTTGTGCCGTCCATCCGCCACAGTGCTTCTGATAGGCTTGGCGCAGATGATTGCGAGCCGAGGAAGAAGTAGAGCGATGAGCCTGAACGACCAGTGGATGCAGCGTGACCTGAAAGTGCTCTGGCACCCCTGCACACAAATGAAGGACCACGAACAGCTGCCGCTGATACCGATCAAACGCGGCGAAGGCGTGTGGCTGGAAGACTTCGACGGCAAACGCTACCTCGACGCGGTCAGTTCCTGGTGGGTCAATGTATTCGGCCACGCCAACCCACGGATCAATCAACGCATCAAGGATCAGGTCGATCAGCTGGAGCATGTGATTCTCGCCGGCTTCAGCCATCAGCCAGTAATCGAACTGTCCGAGCGCCTGGTCAAGATGACCCCCGCAGGCCTGGACCGGGTGTTCTACGCCGACAACGGTTCATCCTGCATCGAAGTCGCGCTGAAGATGAGCTTTCACTACTGGCTCAACGTCGGCAAACCGGCGAAGAAGCGCTTCGTTACCCTCTCCAACAGCTACCACGGCGAAACCATTGCGGCGATGTCGGTAGGCGATGTCGCGCTGTTTACCGACACCTACAAAGCGCTGCTGCTCGACACCATCAAGGTGCCCAGCCCTGATTGCTACCACCGCCCCGACGGCATGAGCTGGGAGGAACATTCGCGCAATATGTTCGCCGCCATGGAACAGACCTTGGCCGAGCACGGCCATGAAGTGGCGGCGGTAATCGTCGAGCCGCTGATCCAGGGTGCGGGCGGCATGCGCATGTACCATCCGATCTACCTCAAGCTGCTGCGCGAAGCCTGCGACCGTTATGGCGTACACCTGATCCACGATGAAATCGCCGTCGGTTTCGGCCGTACCGGGACGATGTTTGCCTGCGAACAGGCCGGCATCCGCCCGGACTTCCTCTGCCTATCGAAAGCCCTGACAGGGGGCTATCTGCCGCTGGCGGCATGCCTGACCACCAACGAGGTGTACCAAGCGTTCTACGATGACTACTCGACCTTGCGCGCCTTCCTCCACTCGCACAGCTACACCGGCAATCCGCTGGCTTGCGCGGCCGCCCTGGCTACCCTGGATATCTTCGAGCAGGACAATGTGATCGAGGCCAACAAGGCGTTAGCCGCGCGGATGGCCAGCGCCACCGCGCACCTCGCCGACCACCCGCATGTCGCCGAAGTGCGCCAAACCGGCATGGCCCTGGCCATCGAAATGGTGCAGGACAAGGCCAGCAAGACCGCCTACCCCTGGCAGGAGCGCCGCGGCCTCAAGGTATTCCAACACGCACTTGAGCGCGGCGCCTTGCTGCGGCCACTGGGCAGCGTGGTGTATTTCCTGCCGCCTTATGTAATCACCCCCGAACAGATCGACTTCCTCGCTGAAGTGGCCAGTGAAGGCATCGACATCGCCACCCGCACCTCAGTGAGCGTGGCGCATGGCAATACCAACTATCCGGGGTTTCGCGATCCGGGCTAAGCCTTCCTATCTAGCCGGCTGTATGCGGCACGCCTGAGGCGGTAAGCTTGCCGCCTCAACTGTGCCGCTGCAGCGATCAATCCATGCGCCTTTCTCGTTTTTTTATCGATGCCCCCCTCTCCCTCGGCCAGCACGAGCTGCCGGAAGCCCAGGCCCACTATATCGGCCGCGTGCTGCGGCATGCTGTAGGCGATGCGGTGCAATTGTTCGATGGCAGCGGCCAGGAATTTCTCGGCGAACTGGTCGAGGTGGGCAAGAAAAGCGTACGCGTCGAACTGCGCGAAGGCTTTGCCGGTCAGGCCGAATCCCCCCTGCATATTCATCTCGGCCAGGGCCTATCGCGCGGTGAGCGCATGGATTGGGCGATTCAGAAAGCCACCGAACTGGGCGCTAATGAAATCAGCCTGATCGTCAGCGAGCGCTGCGAAGTGCGCCTCAAGGACGAACGCGCCGACAAGCGCATGGCGCACTGGCGGCAAGTGGCAATCAGCGCCTGCGAGCAATGCGGCCGCTCGGTGCTGCCGATCATTCATCCGCCCATTAGCCTCGGTGAATGGCTGGGGCAGGTCGCGGCCGAGCTTAAACTCGTCCTTCACCCGGTCGCGGAGCCCTGGGCTAGCCATCCACAGCCTAAGTCGTTAGCTTTTCTGATCGGCCCGGAAGGCGGTCTGAACGAGAATGAAGTAGCCTTGGCGAAAACCCAGGGCTTCCACGCCGCCCGCCTCGGCCCGCGCGTACTTCGCACGGAAACCGCACCGGTGGTCGCACTCAGCGTAGCGCAGCAACTATGGGGTGACTTCTAGCCCGCCAGCTGAGCTTTAAGCATAAAAAAGCCCGCTAACGCGGGCATTTTGGTTTATTCGCGGTCAGATTAATCCGGCATCTGCCAGCTTCTGTTCCAAGCCGATCAGGTCCGGAATTTTCAACACCGCCTCACCAAACTGCACCGCATCCAGCTCCAGCGGCGACAGGGCGACATCGGCACGCATCAGCTCAGCACCGACCTTAATCGAGCGTGGAATGCCCTGCACCAGCACGGCAATAAACTTCACCGACGGACGACCGCCGAGGGCGTTGATCACCGCCACCCGAGAGCCTGGGCTGACGCTGACCTGACCATCCGACGCAGCCTCGAACGACAGCAGCGGCAGACGCAGATCACGCCAGGCAATCTGCCCGAGGAACCAGCTGGGCATGCCCTCACTGACCTGCGGCGCGCGATATGGGATCAGCTCGGCAACCGCAACGTTGGGCAGTAGCAGGGTACGGTCAGTCAGCGGCATCAACAGACCGGTAAGGCTGTTGGCGCTGTTCTGCGTGGCGACGGCTTGGCTCATGAAAATTTCCTGTACAGGGCACTGCCCCGGATTATCGGCACTGCTCGGCCAGGTGATTGACCAAGGCTTCAGCCAGCTCGCGCGGATCACCACTGAGGCTGCTGTAGCCGGCTTCACGCAGGCTGTCCGGCATACTCGGGCAGGCGCAGCTGTCAGCACGCTGAGTCCAGATCACGCTGCCCTGGCGGCGCACATAAGCGGCTGCGGCGCTGCCATCACTGCCCATACCACTGAAGACGATTACACCGCTCAGGGCGCCAAAGTGCTGGGCCAGATTAAGCATCATCTGGTCGATCGACGGACTGTAGGGTTCGGGCCAACCACGCTCGGAAATCTGCATCTGACCGTCATCGCTGAAGCCCAACTCATGACTGATCGGCACCACCACCACCTCACCGCAACGTACTGGGTCACCGTGCCGCGCTGGATTTACATGCCACTGGCTGTGGCGCCCCACCGCTTGCGGCAGCGCACTCTCGAAACTCGCATCGATATGCTGGGCATACACAAACCCCACCGGCAGACCGCCCGGCAAGGCATCGAGAAAGGCTTTAACAGCAGCTGGCCCGCCAAGGGATGCAGCCAGCAGCCACACCTGACGCGCCGGCTCACCGGCTACCAGTGGGGTATCCGCCAGCGCAGCCGGCAGATCCAGACGCGACGGGCGCTGCGCTTCAGCCAGCAGAGCTTCCAGGCTCGGACCAACTGCCTGCGAGGGATCACCAACCAGCTTCTTCAGCTTGCCGAAGAGACGACGCTCCCAGCGCGGGTAGTTTTCTGAATGACGCTCAGGTGCGTGGCCTTCACCAAACAGCACCGGGGCCGAGGCGCTTTCCATCAGGCTGTCGACCAGCGGCAAATCTTCCGACTGCGCCAGATCAACCAGCCACAGATCGGTTTCGCAGGCGTTCAGGGTTTCCTGATCGAGGCGAGCCGGATCGCTGTTCATCACCACCTGATAGCCGCTACCAGTCAACGCCTGTTGCAGCACATGGCGCTGCAACGAGGTGTCGGCAATAACCGCAATACGGGCTGCAGTTTTCTCGGTCATGTGCGGTTTACCGGGTGGCGGCCCACCAGTTGCTGAATGGTTTCTAGCAACAAGGACTCCTGGTAAGGCTTACCAAGGTACTCGTTGACGCCAATGCTCATGGCCCGCTCCCGGTGTTTTTCACCGGTACGCGAGGTGATCATGATGATCGGCAGGTCTTTCAGACCCTCATCGTGGCGCACCAGGGTTGCCACTTCGAAGCCGTCCATGCGGGGCATTTCGATATCCAGCAACATGATGTCGGGCTTGCGCTCCTGCAGCTGCGAGATCGCATCGACCCCGTCTTTGGCGGTCAGCACGTTCATGCCGTTACGCTCGAGCAGGCGGCTGGTGACCTTGCGCACGGTGACCGAGTCGTCGACCACCATGACCAGGGTCGGCCGATCTGCTTCGATCTCCGCCGCCGTCGCCGACTGCTTGAGCAGGCGCGGTTGCAGCTGAGTAAGCAAATGCGCGTGCAGCACGCGAATGGTCGCCAGCAGGTCGAGAATCACCACCACGCGACCGTCACCGAGGATGGTCGCACCGGATATCCCGTGCACGCCGGCGAATTGCGGGCCGAGGCTCTTCACCACGATCTCCCGCGAACCCGCCAGGGAGTCGACCTGCACGGCGACGGCGTGCTCCTTGGAGCGCACCAGAATAACCGGCAGCGGCAGGCTCTGACCCACCAATTTTGGCTGCTGACCGTTGTTCAGCAGGTCGCCCAGGTAACGCAGTTCATAGCTCTGCCCGGCATACTCGAAGCGCGGCGCATCCGGCGCGTAGTAGGCTTCCAGCTCGTATGGGGAAACCCGCACGATACCTTCGATGGTGTTCAACGGAATGGCGTAGAGGTCTTCGCCCGACAGCACCATCAGTGCGCGGTTGACCGACACAGTAAACGGCAGACGAATGGTAAAGGTCGTGCCAGTGCCAGGGATCGACTCGATGCTCATAGAGCCACCGAGCTGCTTGACCTCGGAGTGGACCACGTCCATACCAACGCCACGCCCGGATATCTGGGTAATCTTCTCGGCGGTGGAGAAACCGGCCTCGAGAATAAACTGCAGCACTTCGTAGTCGGTCAGGTCCGAGTCGGCATCCATCAAGCCGCGCTCGATGGCCTTGCGCTTGACCGCATCCAGGCGAATACCGCCGCCGTCATCAGCCAGGGTCAGGACGATATCGCCGCCCTCGCGGCCCAGTGCCAGGCGAATGGTGCCCTGCTCCGACTTGCCAGCAGCACGACGTACATCGGCGGCCTCGATGCCGTGGTCGACGGCGTTACGCAGCATGTGTTCCAGCGGCGCAACGATACGTTCGAGGACGGTACGGTCCATCTCGCCATCGGCGTTGCCGACGACGAACTCGACCTGCTTGCCCAGCTCACCGGAAATCTGCCGCACGATACGCCGCAGACGCGGCACCAGACGGTCGAAAGGCACCATGCGCGTACGCATCAGGCCTTCCTGCAATTCGGAGTTGACCCGCGCCTGTTGCAGCAGCAAGGTTTCCGCATCGCGGTTACGTGCGGCCAGCGTTTCTTTCAGATCGAGCAAGTCGGAAGCGGACTCGAACAGTGCACGCGAGAGCTGCTGCAGCTGTGAGTGACGGTCCATTTCCAGCGGATCGAAATCCTCATAACCCATACGCTCGGCTTCAGCCTCGATACGGCTGAGAATCTGCGCCTGGGTTTCGGTATCGAGACGACGCAACTGGTCGCGTACACGGTCGATCGTGGCTTCCATTTCACTCAGGGTGAAGCCGAAGTCACTGACCTGCTGTTCGACCCGGCCCCGGAAAATCGAGGTTTCACCGGCCAGGTTGACCAGGCCTTCGAGCAATTCGGCCGGTACCTTGACCAGCTCCTGCGGTGCGCGCCGCGACGCAGCTTCCTGCGCAGCTTCTTCAGCGCGACGCACAAACGGCAGCACCTTGGCCACCAGCTCCTGCGCCGGCATGGAGCTGGCCGCGACAATCGGCGTACTCAATTCGGGCAAGCGTGACGACTGTTCGGCCACTGAAGCAGGTGCTTGCGGGCTCGCCGCATCTGCCACCAGGCTGTCATTCAGGCGCTGACGCAGCGCGTCGAGTTCCTGCTGCAAACCTTCGAAACCCGACTGCACATCGACAAACAGACTCTGCGGCCATGGCGCGCCCTGGGCTTGCGCCTCGGTCAGGTGCTGTTCGAGGCTGTGGCTCAGGTCACCCAGGCGCTTCTGCCCAGCCAGCCGTGCACCACCTTTGAGGGTATGCAGGATGCGCAGCATATCGTCGATGGCGGCGCCGTCTTCACGATCAGCCTCCCAACGGCCGATAGCGGTTTCCATGGCTTCCAGCAGGTCATCACCTTCCTCGAGGAAGATGTCGAGAATGTCCGATTCGGCATCGTCATCCTGCTGAGCTTCGGCGGCTTTGAGGGCTACCGCAGACGGCATGCTCAGTTGTTCATCCGGGTTGGCGCGAAACCGCTTGATGGTTTCGATCAGCGCCTCACCGCTTGGTACGCCACGTTTGTCGCGTACCGCTTCAAGCATCTCAGCCAGGCTGTCGTGACAGGCCTGGAGCAAGGTGAACAAGTCCTGGCTGGCGCGCAAACGTCCTTGACCAAGGCCTTCGTAGAGGAATTCCAGCTCATGGGCGAGGTCACCGATTTCACGGATCTCAGCCATGCGTGCACCACCCTTGAGGGTGTGCAGGTCGCGCTGCAGCGATTCCAGTTCCAGGCTGTTATTGACGTCACCCATCCAGCGCTGCAACGCCGCACCGGCGCTGTCGATGATGTCGAAACCTTCCTCAAGGAAGATTTCTACCAGCTCAGGATCGCGCTCATCATCAAATGCGGCGGGTGCAGTAACAGCGACCGGCGCTGGTTCGGGTTCGGGTTCGGGTTCGGGGGCAACATCGGGAGTCGCCGCAAAATCGGCTTCGCTTTCAGCAATAGGTTCGACCTGCGGTTGCTCGCCGAACTCCACAGCGGGCAATTCGAACTCTTCGATATCCAGTGCTTCAGTTGCCAATGGTTCGCCATCCAGTGGCTCCTGCGGTGTATCAGCCAGGACGCCAAAGTCGATTTCTTCTTCTACCTCGGGCAGCTCAGCAGGCTCAGCCTCTGCCAAATCGAATGACTCGATCATCGGCAAGGCTTCGGCTTCGGCTTCGGCTTCGGCTTCGGCTTCGGCTTCGGCTTCGGCTTCGGCTTCGGCTTCGGCTTCGGCTACAGGCTCGGAGATAGCCGGGGTCACTGGCAAGCTTTGTCCGCCACTTTGGCGGAAGCTGCGTATAGCTTCGATCAGTTCCAGCGGCGAATGCATGGCAGCGCGCGCCTGCAGTTGCTCCAGCAGTTGCGCCAGGGAGTCATGGCTTTGCTGCAGCAGGTTTGCCAGTGGTTGCGAGAAGCTGAAACGACGATCAACCAGGCCCTCGTACAAGGACTCGAGCTCATGGGCAAGATCGCCAATCGGGCGAATCTCAGCCATGCGTGCGCCACCCTTGAGAGTGTGTAGATCACGCTGCAGCGATGACAGCGCGGCTTTGTTGTCCGTATCGGCCAACCAGCGCTCCAACGCCTGACCGGCGCTCTCCAGAATATCGACCGCTTCCTCGAGGAAGATCGATACCATTTCTTCATCGAGCGATTCGTACAGCGAAGCAGCCGGCGGTTCGACCAGCAGCTCGCTGACCGACTCGATAGGTGCAGGCAGTTCTTCAACATCCGGTGCGTCGAGCTGCAACGGCTCGATCAATTCATCGGGCTCGGCCTGGCTGAGCTCTTCGAGCGCAGCAGTGGCGTCGGCCAGCTCAACAATCTCGATACCGGCAGCGCCGTTGTTGGACAGTAGTGCCAGGGTATTAGGGTCGAGCGCTTCAAGCAGCAAGTTGCGCAGGGCTGTTACGCGCTCAGGAGCCCCACTGACCTGCAGGCCAGCAGCGACCTGATCCATCATACCAATCAGGGCTTCATGGGCTTGCTCGGCTTCGCTGAAGAAGCGCTCGCTGACCGCCAGACGACCTTCCTCGACCGCACCATAGAGGTCGAGCAGGGCTTCGCAGAGCTCATCGATTTGCGGCAGCTCGGCCATCTCAGCGCCACGACCGAGTGTCGTCAGCTCATCCAGCAGAGAGCTCAGTTCCTGGCGCTCGGACGGGTGTTCACGCCATTTGCGTAGCAAGTCTTCAGCATCCAGCAGAATATCCATGCCTTCAGCGAGGAAGATACTGATCATCTGCGGATCGCGTTTCTCACCTTGATCGCTCTGCCGGCTGTTTTCCGCGTGTTCGAGGCGGTCATTGTGTAGCTTCTGCACACGCTCAAGGAACTCGGCAGCACCCGGCAGAACCGCCAGCGGCTGACTTTCCAGCTGCTCAAGCCCCAAACGGAAGAGTTTCTCGGCGCTGCTCAGCAGTTCCGCTTCGGCCAGATCCATCGGGATCAGATTGGTTTTGAATTCCTTGACCAGCTTTTCCAGCGGCGACGCGATCTCGGCCACCGGCTGAATACCGGCCATCGAGGCGCTGCCCTTGAGGGTGTGCAGGGCACGCTGCAGGTCGTCAGTGACAGGCTGCGGCAGTTCCTGGGCACAATCAGCCAGGAAGCCAACAAGGGTATCGAGGTGCATTTCCGCTTCGTTGCGGAAAATCTCCAGCAGCTGAGGATCTAACCCGTCTTCATCCTCAACAACTTCTGCGGTAGCGACTGGGCTGCCCTCGGGCTCCGCTACCAGCTCAACCGGGGCTTGAGGTTTTGGGAGGCTTCGACCTTTAGCCAAGGCGTGCGCGGTGGCTGCCAGGTGGTCAACATCATCACGCTGACGTTGTGCTTTATTGGCGAACTCATCGACCAGTGCAGGCATCAACGCGACCACATCAGCGATCACCTGCTGCACTTCGGCACCCGGTTGAATGCTGCGGTCGAGCACGCGGTTGAGCAGGTTCTCAATCGACCAACCCAGCTCACCAATCACCAGAGCACGGACCATGCGGCCACTGCCCTTGAGGGTATGGAAGGCCCGGCGGATTTCGGTCAGGGCCTCCTTGTTGTCAGTATTGGAGCACCACTGCGGGAAGTACTCGCCAATGGTTTCCAGTACTTCACCCACTTCTTCGATAAAGACTTCCAGCAACTCTTCATCAATCGGCTCTTCATCAGCCGGCGGAGGCAGAAGGCTTGGCGGCACATCGTGAGCCGGCGGATTGATAGCCTGTACCGGAGCGGCCATCACGTCGGCCATCGACAAGGCTTTTTCTTCAGCAGGTTGCGCAGGCTCTTCGCTTAGCGGAGCACTGGGTAGCTCGACCTCAGGCAACTCGAGGGCAGCCAGTTCGGCTTCATTCCAGTTGGCCGGGCTGTCACTTTCATCCAGTTCAAAGCTGCCGAGTTGCAACTCTTCACCGGCAAAATCTTGCTCTTGCGGCATTTCAGCCAGCGGCAGGGGCTCGGCATCTGGCAGGTCGATACTGAAATCGATCAGTTCAAGATCGGCAGCCGGCGCTTCGTTAACCCACTCAGCATCACTGGATGGAGCCTCAATCGCAGTCGAATCCAAATCAGCAAATTCGGCACTGAAGTCGTCCGTCAGATCCAGGCTTAACGGTTCTTCGACAGCCGGCTCAGGGCTCGGCTCAACCTCGGCCACGTGCTCTGGTTCAGCACTGAGCACTTCCATATCATCCAGCGGATCGGCCAGCGGCGCGAAGGACTCTACCGGCGGTTCGACGCGATCCAGAATCGATGGTTTTTCTTTCAGCGGGTAACCCAGACTCTCCAGGCTTTCCTCAGCCACGTCGAGAATCAGGTCGCCCTGGGTCGCATGGTCTTCAGCCAGGCGTTCGAGGTAGTACTCGACGCTGGTGATGGCGTCCGCCAGGGTGTCGAGGTTCTGCCAGTTGGGCACGGCCTTGCGCGCCAGCAGCTGTTCCTGGATATAGCGGTTGCAGGCATTCAGCAGGTCCGCAGCGCGCTGCAGCGGAATCATCGCCAGGCCGCCACGCACCTGAGTCAGCAAATCGGGAACGCGGGCCAGGTGCTCATGGTTCCACTGCGAGGCGATAAATTCGATGATCGCGTCTTTGGCCTGCTCAAGGCCGTTGCGCGCTTCCTTGATCACCAGCTGGTGAATCTGCGCCACATCAGTCGTCGGTAGATGACTTTCTTCACGGCCGCCATCCTGCGCGGGACCGACCATACCGGCCAGGGTGGCTTCGACGTACAGCAGAGCGCCGGCAACATCCATCAGCACCGCATCGCTCGGCTCGCCCTGCCCCTTGGACAGGCCGTTGACCACATCGAGCTGGTCGACAATGACTTTGCGCGGCTGGCCGAACCCCAACACCGCGAGGGTGTCGGCAATTTGCTTGAGCGGTGCAGCGAGTGCATCCAGATCTGCAACCTGAGTACGGTCACTGCGCACGAACAGATCGAGACTGTCTTTGACCCGCACCAGCTCCTCACAGAGTGCGGCGACCACCGAACGCATGGCGTCGCGGTCCGGGCCAGCCAGGCGGGCCCGCTCTTCGTCGACGACATCGTTATCCGGCAATGCATCGTCGAGGCGGTATTGCTCTTTAAGGTTGCGCACGCGCGGCGACTGCGCCAACGACTTGGCAACATAGAACAGCAGGTTCTTACTTAGCTCGTCGGGTGCTGCCTGGTTAAGACCATCGGCGCCCTGCTCGAGCAGGCGTTTGAGCTCCTTATCAACCTGACGCAACAAGGTGCGAATCGAGGTGCCATTGGCCACGCTACCATTGGCTAGACCTTCGACCACGCCGGAGGCGATCTGCCACAGCGGGCCGAGCGGTGAATCCTTGCAGAGGTTTTCCAGACGCGCGAACACCCGCGCCATATAACCGAGGTTGGTTGGCAGGTCCTGATTGCGGATTACCCCGACCAGGGCCATTTGCAGCATTTGCCGCAACTTGCGCAGCAACACTGGCAGTTCGGCGGTGCGCAGTTGATCAATGGTTTCATGGGGTAGCGCTGGCGTGCGACCGGACATATCCGGGGCAAACAGGCTGGTTTCCGAGAGCAGTTTTTCCCCACGCGCAGCACGCAGGTCATTGAGCAGAGGCAGCACGACCATCGGCAGGTCGCGGCGAGCAGTCTGTATACGGTCGAGGTAAACCGGCAGTTGCAGAATCGACTGCATCAGCACTTCCAGGGCTTCACCCTGGTTGGTCACGCGGCCATCGATCAGGGCACCGGCCAGCTGTTCCATTTCCTCAGCCAGCAGCGCCGCGCCGAAAAACTCGACCATCTGCAAGGTGCCAAGCACCTGATGCACATAGGTCTGGCAGAAACGCATGCGCGTAGCGTCCTGGGGGTTCTCGACGAACGCCTCCAGCGCCTGACGCGCCTGTTTCAGGGTTTCCGCGATCTCGCCCTTAACCCATTCCAGGGCGACATAATC
>JAHJXZ010000218.1 GCA_018827205.1 Gammaproteobacteria bacterium
GCGAACTCGGCGACAGCCCGGCCAATCAGGCCGTAGTGCGCCTGCGTGATGACTTTACCGATCTGGCCGGCTTCGACGCCTGGGCCGCCGACTACCTGGCGCGCAGCGCTCAGGATGGCGATGACCGGGCGCAACGACGCACGCGCATGCATGCGGCCAACCCCAAATACATTTTGCGCAACTACCTGGCCCAGCAGGTGATCGAAGCCGCCGAGCAGGGCGACTACGCCCCGGTGCGCGAACTGCATCAGGTGCTGTCGCGGCCCTTCGACGAGCAGCCCGGCTTCGAACGCTACGCCCAGCGCCCACCAGAATGGGGCAAGCATCTGGAAATCAGCTGCTCGTCGTAGCCTGACGTGGGAGGGGCTTTAGCCGCGTCAATCGCCGCTAAAGCCCCTCCCACACGATGAACCCCCTACGAACCCAGCATCCACTCCAACCCCATCGCCACATGCAGTTCGGTGCTGTCGAGCAACGGCAGCGGCGCGTCCAGGCCATCCAGCAGCAAACCGATCTCCGTACAGCCAAGAATGGCTACCTCGGCACCCTGCTCCCGCAGCGTGCGCAAACAGTCCAGATAGAACGCCCGCGCCGGCGGCAGAAACTGCCCCTGACACAGCTCGGCAAAGATCACTCGATCAATCTCAACCATTTGTGCAGGCGCTGGGGTGATCACCTCAATCGCGAAGCGCTCGGCCAGGCGCTGCCGGTAAAAATCTTCCTGCATGGTAAAGCGCGTGCCGAGCAGGGCCGCACGGCGCACACCCTGGCGCTGCAGCGCCAGGCCAACCGCATCGCCGATATGCAGCAGGGGAATTTGCACCGCCGCTTCGATGGCCGGCGCCACCTTGTGCATGGTGTTGGTCGCCAACAGCAGAGCCGTTGCCCCGGCCTGCTGCAAGCCTTGCGCAGCATTGGCTAATAGCTCGCCGGCTGCCTGCCAGTCGCCACACCGCTGCAGCTCGGCGATCTCGGCAAAATCTACGGAATGCAGCAACAGCGACGCCGAGTGCAGGCCGCCCAACTGCTCACGTACGCCCTGGTTGAGCAGGCGGTAATAGCTGGCCGTGGACTCCCAGCTCATACCACCCAGAATGCCTAGCTGACGCATATCACCTCCCGTTCGATAAAGTCTTGAGCCTAATCCGCCACCGTACCTGCGCACAGACACAGTGCGCGGTAGAGCGGCCGGTACAGCCTTATCCATTAAATCGAAAAGGCATATAAACCTTCCCAAACATTCTTAGACTCTCTAAGCAGCAACCCTTATCTTCTCCGCCTTGCGTGGCCGCCCGTTCGGATATGGCGCGCCCGATACCTCATACGAGATTCGCACGCTAAGGATGTTCATGTTCTGGGATTCACTGCCCTTGCCCTTGCTGTTTGTCGGCGCCCTGCTGATCTGGGTGCTGTATGCCTTTGTGCGCGAGAAGTGGAGCCCGGACATCGTCGCCGCCATTGCCGTGGCGGCGCTGCTGATTACCCAGCTGCTGACTCCTGCGGAAGTGCTCAGCGTGCTCAGCAACTCGGCGCCGGTGACCATTGCCTGCATGTTCGTGCTGTCCGCCGCGCTAGAGCGCACCGGCTGTATTGACGCCCTCGGCAATTGGCTGGGCAATCTGGTCGGCACCAGCCCGATCCGTGTACTTACCGGCTTGACCCTCACCGCCCTGGTAATTTCCGCCTGCCTGAACAACACCCCGGTAGTGGCCATCCTCACCCCAGTGGCCATTGCCCTGGCACGCCGCGCCGGCACCCTGCCGTCAAAACTGCTGATTCCGCTGTCCTACGCCACCATCCTCGGCGGCACCCTGACCATGATCGGCACCTCGACCAATATTCTGGTCGACGGCGTGGCGCGCAAGGCGGGTCTGGCGCCCTTCGGTATCTTCGAGATCACTGGCGCGGGTTTGATCCTGGCCAGTGTCGGCATGCTCTACCTGCTGACCATCGGCCGCCACCTGCTACCTGAGCGCGAAACCCTGTCCAAACAGCTGCGCCCGGACCTCGACCGCACCTTTATGACCGAGCTGCTGGTGCCGCACGATTCACCCGTCATCGGCAAGACTCTGCACGAAGCCAATCTCAACGGCGGCAGTGGTTTGCTGGTGCTCAAGCTGTTCCGCGAAGAACTGGAGTTCACCGAACCGGCGGCCAATACCTTGTTGGCCAGCGGCGACCGCCTGGTGCTGCACGGTCAGGTCAAGGATGTGGTGGAGCTGCGCGAAAGCGGCCACCTGATCTTCAACCGCAGCGATGCCTTCGAGACCATCAGCAGCCATGACGTGATCCTTGCCGAAGCCATCGTCGGGCGTAACTCGCGCTACAGCCACCGGCCGATGCGCGACCTCGACCTCACTGCGCGCTATGGCATCGCCGTGCTCGCCGTGCACCGCCAGGACGAGAATATCCAGGGCAACCTGGACGACTTCGAACTGCAGTTTGGCGACGTGATGCTGGTGGAAGGCACGCCGACACAGATCAAACGCTTTGCCGACAACGGTGAGCTGATCAGCCTTAACGCGGTGCAGGACCGTGCGTTCCGCCGTGATAAAGCGCCGATTGCAATCATCGCCACCCTGACCGTGATGATCCTCGCTGCGTTTGGCGTGATGCCCATTGAGGGTTTGGCGATCATCGGCGCAGTGACTGTGCTGGCCACCCGCTGCCTGGACGTGGAAGACGCCTACAAGGCGGTGGACTGGAAAATCCTCAGCCTGATCTTCGGCATGCTGGCCATCAGCATCGCCATGAACAAAGTCGGCCTGGTCAGCCTGATGGTCAGCAATGTCATGGGCCTGATGCCCTGGGCCGGACCACTGCTGATGCTGTCGTTCATCTACCTGTTCACCTCAATCCTGACCGAGGTGCTGTCGAACAACGCAGTGGCTGTGTTGGTCACGCCGATTGCCATCGGCATGGCCCAGCACCTTGGCGTTGATCCGCGCGCCTTTGTGGTCGCGGTGATGTTCGCCGCCAGCGCCAGCTTCGCCACGCCCATCGGATATCAGACCAACACCTTTGTCTACAACGCCGGCGGCTATCGCTTCACCGACTTTATGAAGGTCGGTATTCCGCTCAACCTGCTGCTGTGGGTGGTCGCCAGCTTCGTTATTCCCTGGTTCTTCCCGCTAACCCCGGTTTGACGGCATAAGCTGTAAACATATCGATCTAACCCAAGGCCCGTTTCATTGCTCCAGCGCATTGACCGGGCCTTGCTGCTGTATCCATGCTGCGAACTTTCAATCTGCCCTGAAGGAACGCGCGCATGAAACTGGAAACCCTGGCCATCCACGCAGGCTACAGCCCCGACCCGACCACCAAGGCGGTGGCGGTGCCGATTTACCAAACTAGCTCCTTTGCCTTCGATGACACCCAGCACGGTGCCGACCTGTTCGACCTGAAGGTCGCTGGCAATATCTATTCGCGGATCATGAACCCGACCAACGCGGTGCTCGAAGAGCGCGTGGCAGCCCTGGAAGGTGGCGTCGGCGCGCTGGCCGTGGCCTCGGGGATGGCGGCGATTACCTACGCGATCCAGACGGTGGCCGAGGTCGGCGACAATATCGTCTCGGTGGCCAAACTCTACGGCGGTACCTACAACCTGCTGGCCCACACCCTGCCGCGCTTCGGCATCCAGACCCGCTTTGCCGCCCACGACGACGTTGCTGCCCTGGAAGCGCTGATCGACGATAAAACCAAAGCCGTGTTCTGCGAATCCATCGGCAACCCGGCTGGCAATATCGTTGACCTCGCCGCCCTGGCCGCTGCCGCACACCGCCATGGCGTGCCGTTGATTGTCGACAACACCGTGGCCACGCCGATTCTCTGCCGCCCCTTTGAACATGGCGCGGACATCGTCGTGCACTCGCTGACCAAATACATCGGCGGCCACGGCACCAGCATCGGCGGCATCGTGGTCGACTCAGGCACGTTCCCCTGGGCCGACAACAAGACGCGTTTCCCGCTGCTCAACACCCCAGATCCGTCCTACCACGGCGTGACCTACACCGAAGCCTTCGGCCCCGCTGCCTTTATCGGCCGCTGCCGCGTGGTACCGCTGCGCAACACCGGCGCAGCGCTGTCGCCGTTCAACGCCTTCCTTATCCTGCAAGGCCTGGAAACCCTGGCCCTGCGTATGGAGCGTCACTGCGAAAACGCGCTGAAGGTCGCCCATTACCTGCAAAATCATCCGCAGGTGGCCTGGGTGAAATACGCAGGCCTGCCGGATCATCCCGAGCACGACCTGGCCCTGCGCTACACCGGCGGCAAGCCGGCGTCGATCCTGTCCTTCGGCATCGTCGGAGGTCAGGAAGCCGGGGCGCGCTTTATCGATGCGCTGCAGTTAGTGGTTCGTTTGGTGAATATCGGCGACGCAAAATCGCTGGCCTGCCACCCGGCTTCGACCACCCACCGCCAGCTGAATGATGAGGAACTGGAACGCGCCGGCGTGCCGCGCGACATGGTGCGCCTGTCCATCGGCATCGAGCACAGCGACGATATCCTCGCCGACCTGGCCCAGGCCCTGGACGCTGCCGCAAGCTGATCGCCCTTGATATCCGCGCAAGCGACTCCAGATAAGGGATAACCGCCTCTGGAGTCGTCCATGTCCAATCCCCTGCTGATCCCCTGCCCACACTGCAACGGTCTCAACCGTATTCCCGCCGAGCGCCTGGGCGATGCGCCGCGTTGTGGCCGCTGCAAGGCCGAGGTGCTGCCGAGCACGCCTTTCGAGCTCACCCAGGCCAACTTCGATGCGCAGAACAAGGGCGACCTGCCGCTGCTGATCGATGTATGGGCCAGCTGGTGCGGCCCGTGCCGCAGCTTTGCACCGATCTACGAACAGGCAGCCGCGCAGCTGCAGGGCCACTGTCGCTTGGCCAAGCTGGACAGCGAAGCCAACCCACAGCTGTCGGCGGAAATGGGCATCCGCTCGATCCCGACGCTGATCCTGCTCAAGGGCGGCGTGGAAGTTGCCCGGCAGAGTGGCGCACTGCCCTTGCCGCAACTGTTTGGCTGGCTACGCCAGCAGGGCATCTGAGCGAATCGGTCAATCGAGCGGCGACCTGCCGGTCATTACCCTGCCATCGACCAACCTTTAGGCTGGCTGCACAACAATAAGTGTGGAGCCAAACATGACGATGCCGATTGAACTGGTACGCCAGCTCACCGAAGAACAGATCGCCTTTGTCCAGCGCAGCGGGCTCAAGGCCGAAGTACTGGAAGTGGGTCACGTACGCCTGCGTATGCCGCTGGCGAACAACCAGAACCATATCGGCAGCATGTACGCCGGCGCGCTGTTCACCCTCGCGGAAATCCCCGGTGGTGCGCTATTTCTCACCAGCTTCGATGCCCAGCGTTTTTACCCCATCATCAAGGAAATGAACCTGCGCTTTCGCCGCCCAGCCAGCGGCGATATCTGGGTCGAAGCGCGCCTTACAGCGGAAGAAATCCAGCACTTGCAAAAGCAGGCAACAGAACTCGGCAAAGCCGAGTATGTTTTACAGTTGCAGCTGACCGACGAGAGTGGTGAAGTAGTGGTCGAGAGTCGCGGCCTGTATCAATTACGCGCACGCTGACACCTGACCTTGCCCTAGGTCAAAAGTCCAGCTATGACTCGAGGTCACAATAAATGTGCCGACATGCATCGGCAGGAGAGCGCCGACCATGCCCAGTCACATCCTTATTGCCCACGACCTGCGCGACACTGCGGATATGGCGCTGTGCCGCGCCACGCAGCTGGCCAAGCAGTTCAACGCCAAACTGACCATCCTGCATGTGCTCGACCCGAGCAAAAGCAGTCAGGAGCATGAGCAGGCCAAGCAGGCGCTGGATCGCAGCATTACCCAGTACGCCCCGCCCGGCAGCCAATTGCTGGTCCGCACTGGCATCAAGCCCTCGGAAGTGGTGTTGCAGCAACTCAATGCGCTAGGTTGCGACCTACTGGTACTCGGCGGCCATCACCAGCGCCACGACTTCTTCTCCGGCACCAGCCTTGACCGCATTGCGCGTAACTGCCCGGTGCCGCTGCTACTGGTCGCGCGCAACGACTTCAAGCCATACAAGCGCGCACTAGCGGCCATCGACTTCTCACTTTGCGCTTGCAGCGCCCTCGGCCAGGCCTATCGCCTGCTGCCGGAAGCTGCCGAACTGCATGCGCTGCACGTATTCGAGCCAGACAAGGGCACGCCCAAGCAGATCGAAGCGCAACTGACCACGCAGAAAGCCCTGATCAATCAGTTGCTGGAAGATGAAGCGCAGAACCTGCCGGAAACAGGCCCGACCCTGACCCATTCGGTGGAGCAAGGCGGCATCCTGCGCTGCCTGCAAGCACGCCTGAAAAGCACCAACACCGAGCTGCTGGTACTCGGCAGCCACGGCCGCAGCGCACTGTCGCAAGCCCTGCTCGGCAGCCTTGCGCAGCACTTCCTGCATAAGGCGCCCTGCGATATCTATGTCGTGCGTTAGGTTTTCTGCGCCCAACAAAAAAGCTGCCTAGGCAGCTTTTTTGTTATTCAGGCTCGCTCAGCCAGCGCTGTTAAGCAGGTCATGCAGCTCGACAAACTGCTGGGTCAGCTTGTGGCCGCGGTCCAGGTAGATCAGCGGCGTACAGGCCTGGTGCGATTCGCGCATCTTCACCGAGCTCATCAGGTTGACCGGCAGCACCGGCAAGCCCTCGGCGACCAGCTCATCGAGCAGCTGCTGCGGCAGCGTGGCACGCGGCTGGAACTGATTGACCACGATACCTTCAACCTCAAGGCCCTCATTATGGTCTTCCTTGAGTTCTTCGATCTCGCGCAACAGGCCATACAGCGCCTGACGCGAGAAGCTGTCGCAGTCGAACGGAATCAGCACGCGGTCGGCGGCGATCAACGCGGAGACGGTGTAGAAATTCAGCGCCGGCGGGGTATCCAGATAAATCCGCTCGTAATCCTCGCTGAGGTCTTCGAGCAGTTTGCGCAGCTTGTTGATCTTGTGCTTCTGCTCCAGCTTGGGCTGCAGGTCAGCCAGTTCGGCCGTGGCGGTAACCACATGCAGGTTTTCGAATGGCGTTTCGTAGATATCCACACTGCCTTTCTTGCCGAACGGCGCGGATGACAGCGTGCCTTTGAAGAACTCGGCAATGCCCATGGGAATGTCCTCGCCGGTCAGGCCGGTGAGGTAATGGGTCGAATTGGCCTGGGCGTCCAGGTCGATCAGCAGCGTGCGATAGCCCTGGGAGGCGCTGACCGCGGCCAGGTTGCAGGCAATACTGGACTTACCCACTCCGCCCTTCTGATTGAAGATCACGCGCCGCATAAAACATCCTCTGAGCACCGAAATGGTCTTGGATTCTATGCAAAGTACGTGACAAGGGCGAGATTTTCGGCAAAAGCGCGCCGCCTCTGGTCAGAACGGCAGGCTGCGGATTTGCGCACGACCCGCGCGGTCTGGATAATGCCAGCACTTCGCCACATCTGCTGCCAAGCCCTACGCTGGTTGCGGCTGGCGGCAGCCGACACGGACGCCCACCGCGTGACACATTTCAGGATCGAACAATGGCGTGCCTGGGCCCCTGGCCTGGACAGCACGGCTGACTGGTGCGCCTGGCATCAGGCACCGTCGCGCCTGGTGGATGCTGGCCAACAACCGGATGTCAGCGCACTGCCGGCCATGCAGCGCCGACGCCTGAGCCGCCTGGCAAGAATGGCCTTCCACGTCGCCTGGCCGCTGGCTGAAGCACACCCACAATTACCCATGGTGTTCGCCAGTCGGCATGGCGAAACCCCACGCACCCTAAGCATCCTCAACGATCTGGCGCACAACGAGCCGCTGTCGCCGACCCAGTTCAGCCTCTCGGTGCACAACGCAATCATCGGCCTGTGGTCGATCCAGCGCGGCGATCACAGCGAAATGACCGCCATTGCCGGTGCCGGCGACGGCCTGGAAAATGCTGTACTGGAAGCCTGCGGCATGCTCCACGACGGCGCGCCGGCGGTGCTGCTGGTGATTGCCGAAGAAACCCCGCCCGAGCTTTACGCGCCTTTTATCGATGACGTGCCGTTTCCCTATGCCGTTGGCCTGCTGCTGACGCCTGGTGATGACTGGCAACTGCAACTGAGCCGCGTCAACGGCGCCAGCAGCGAATGGCCTCACGCTCTCAACCTGGTGCGCGCCCTGTGCAGCGACCAGCCGACCCTGCAGCACCACTGGAAGAGCCGACAATGGACCTGGTCACGCAACAAGGCCTGAGCCGTTACAGCGCGCCCTATGTCTGGCGGCTGCTTGCCACGGCCCTGAGTTTCAGCCTGTTCGGCATCGGCGGCGTGCTATTACGCGTGCTGATCTTTCCGCTGCTGACCCTGCTGCCCGGCGATAGTCTGGTCCGGCGCACCCGTGCCCGCGCCGTGGTAAGCAAAACCTTCTACCTGTTTGTACGCTTTATGTACCGCAGCGGCGTGCTGACCTACGAAGTCGAAGGCATCGAGCGCCTCGGTCAGCCTGGGCAAATGGTCATCGCCAATCATCCTTCACTGATCGATGTGGTGGTGCTGATCGCCTTTATTCGTGACGCCAACTGCGTGGTCAAACAGAGCCTGTGGGATAACCCGAGCATGCGCGGGCCACTGCGCGCGGCCCACTACATCAGCAACAGCGGCAGCCTGGACATGCTCGACGAAGCAGCCGGCGCCCTGCAAAGCGGCCAGACCCTGGTGATATTCCCCGAGGGCACACGCACCACGCCGGGGCACAGCCCCGAGTTTCATCGCGGCGCTGCGGCCATTGCCGTGCGTGGCGCACGCATCGTCACCCCAGTGGTGATCAGCGTCAGCCCCACCACCCTGACCAAAGCCGAGCCCTGGTACAGCATTCCGTCGCGCCGTTTTCACATTCGTCTGCGCGTAGGCGAGGATATTGACCCACAGCAATTCAATGCCATGGGGCCACCGCCAATTGCCTCACGCAAACTCAACGATTTTCTGCACCAACACTTTATGAAGGAGCTCGCCAAAGATGAGCGATTTACAGCTGGAGATTAAGAACCTGATCATTGACGCTCTGGGCCTTGAGGACATGGCGGCAGAAGACATCGCCGCCGACCTGACTCTGTTCGGTGAAGGCCTGGGCCTGGATTCGGTAGACGCCCTGGAACTCGGCCTGGCCATCCAGAAACGCTTTGGCATCAAGATCGACGCCGAAGCCAAAGACACCCGCAAGCACTTTGCCAACGTAGCCAGCCTGGCGGCATTCGTGTCATCGCAACAGACCGCCTGAGGAAGCCGCCGATGCAAACCCGTGAAGAGATTTTCGACACCCTGCGCGATGCACTGGTCGAGCTGTTCGAGTTGGACGCCGAGCGTATTACGCCGGAAGCCAACCTCTATCAGGACCTTGAGATCGATAGCATTGACGCTGTGGATCTGATCGACCATATCAAACGCCAGACCGGCAAAAAACTCGCGGCCGAAGAGTTCAAGGCTGTGCGCACCGTCGGTGATGTGGTTGAGGCGGTGCTGCAGCTGGTCAACGCCCCAGCCAGCGAATAATGAGTCGCCTATTTGGCCTGCTCCTACTGCTGGCCGGGCTGCTCTATCCCTTTGCCGTGTATTACGGCATGGAGCATCTGTCGCCACGCCTGTTCGCCGTCGTGCTCGGCAGCCTGTGGCTGGTGCGTGCCCTGAGCCAATGGGGCAAACCCGGCAACCGCTGGATGACCGCAGTAGCCCTGGGCTTCTGCCTGTTGCTCGGCCTGGCCGGTGAGCCTGCACTGCTGCGCTGGTATCCGGTGTTGCTTAACGGCCTGCTGCTGGCGCTGTTCGGCCTTAGCCTGAAGTTCGGCCCGCCGCTGATCGAACGCCTGGCGCGTCTGACCGAGCCGCAGTTGCCGGAGGTGGCGATCCGCTACACGCGCCTGGTTACCGCCATCTGGGCCTGGTTCTTCCTGGCCAACGGCCTGGTGGTGGTGGCGCTGAATTTCTGGGCGCCGCTGAGCTGGTGGACGCTGTATACCGGGCTGATTGCCTACGGCCTGATGGGCCTGCTGTTTGCCGGAGAGTGGCTGGTGCGCCAGCGTGTAAGGAGACATGAATGAACTGGCTGCCCCTTGAGCACCTGCTGCTCGAAGCCCACCCAGGGCGCGCAGTAACCGCGGATCTGGATCAGCCCCAGCTGCGCCAGCACGCCCTGCAGTTGGCGGCTGAGCTGCAACGCCGTGGCGTAAAGCGCCTGGCGCTGTACCTCGACGATGCCGCTGAGCTGGCCATTGCCCTGCAGGCCGCCTGGCGCGCCGGGATTGCCGTACTGCTGCCGGCCGACGCACAGGCACAGACCCGCCAGCGCATGAGTGCGCAGTGTGACCTGTGGCTGGACAATCTCGATGGCCTGCTTAACGCCGACAGCGCTGCGCTGCCGCCCGCCCCGCTTGATCTCGACCAATGCCGACTGACCCTGTGCACCTCCGGCTCCAGCGGCGAAGCCAAGCTGATCGACAAGTCCCTGCGCCAGCTGGCCAATGAAGTAACCGCCCTGGAGCAGCTATGGGGCAAGCAACTGGGCAGCGCGACCATCCTGGGCAGCGTCGCCACCCAGCATATCTACGGCCTGCTGTTTCGCGTGCTCTGGCCACTGTGCGCCGGCCGCGTCTTTCTGCGCCGCGCCCAGCCATTCCCCGAAGATCTGCAGCGCGAAAGTCTGGCAACCGGCACTGATTTCGCCTGGGTAGCCAGCCCTGCGTTGTTAAAACGCATGGGCGACAACCTCAACTGGCCCGCCCTGCGTACAGTGCGCCAGGTGTTCTCCTCCGGTGGCGCGCTGCCCGGCGAAACCGCCGCCGAGCTGCATGAACTGCTTGGCCAATGGCCAACGGAAATCTACGGCAGCTCGGAAACCGGCGGCATCGCCTGGCGTCAGGGCGGCGAACTGTGGACGCCGTTTGCCGGCATCGAGCTGGGACAGAACGCCGAAGGTGCGCTGCACCTGACGTCACCCTATCTGCCGGACGGGTATCGCGAACAAACTGCCGATGCCGTGGAAATCCAGGCCGATGGCCGCTTCGCCCTGCGCGGTCGCCTGGACCGGATTATCAAATTGGAAGAAAAACGTATTTCTCTGCCCATGCTCGAACAGGCGCTAAGCAGCCACGAATGGCTCAGCGACGCACGCCTAGGCGTGGTGCAAGAAGGCCGCGCCTACCTCGGTGCGCTGGTGGCCTTGAGCCCGGCCGGCCTGCATGCGCTACGCAACCAGGGGCGCAAGACCGTCACCGAAACCCTGCGTCGGCATCTGGCCGGCCATTGCGAAGCCATCGCCCTGCCGCGCCGTTGGCGGCTGCTCGCACAGCTGCCCTGCAACAGCCAGGGCAAGCTGGCGCAAGCCACGGTCGAAGCGCTGCTGGCCGCGCCCCGACCGACCCAGGTGGAGCCGCTGTCAGCCGTGGAGCAGGACGGCGAATGGCAGTTGGAGCTGGTGGTGCCGCTGGACCTGGCACACTTCACCGGCCACTTCCCGCAGACCCCCGTATTGCCCGGCGTGGTCCAGGTCGACTGGGCGCAGCAACTGGCGCGCAGCCTGATTGAAGATCTGCCACCGCGTTTCAGCGGCATGGAAGTGCTGAAATTCCAGCAACTGGTGCGCCCCGGCGATCAGTTGCTGCTGACCCTGCGTTTCGACGCTGCGCGCGGCAAGTTGTACTTCGCCTTCCGCAATGGCGAAGCAGCCTGCTCGTCCGGACGGATTCTGCTGGGGGCTGCCAGTGCATAAGCCCTGCGCGGTGATCCCGGTCTACAACCACGAGCACGCGCTGCCCGTAGTGGTTGCCGCTTTACAGAAAGCCGGCTTGGCCTGCGTGCTGGTGGACGATGCCTCCAGCTCAGCCTGCGCCGCGGTAATGGACCAACTGGCCACACTGCCCGACACCTACTTGGTGCGCCTGGAAGTCAATCAGGGCAAGGGCGGCGCAGTGATGGCCGGCCTGCGTGAAGCGGCGCGCCAGGGTTTCAGTCATGCCCTGCAGGTGGATGCCGACGGCCAGCATGACCTGGGTGATGTCGACGCATTCCTCGCTGCCTCTCAAACCGCACCAACGGCGCTGATCTGCGGCTATCCGCAGTACGACGAGAGTGTGCCTAAAGGTCGCCTCTACGCCCGCTACCTGACCCATGTGTGGGTATGGATCAATACCCTGTCGCTGAGCATCCGCGACTCCATGTGCGGCTTTCGCGTGTACCCGCTAGCAGCCACCTTGGCGCTGATCGACTCGGTTCACCTCGGCACGCGCATGGACTTCGATACCGAAGTTCTGGTGCGCCTGGCCTGGCGTAATCAGCCGATGCACTGGCTGCCGACCAAGGTGCATTACCCACTGGATGGCCTTTCGCACTTTCGCCTGTGGCTCGATAACGCATTGATCTCGAAGATGCACACCAAACTGTTCTTCGGCATGTTGCTGCGCGCGCCGCAGATTCTCTGGCGCAGGTGGCGCGGATGAGCCAGCAGCATTGGGCCGGGCAGCGCGAGCGCGGCAGTTTTGTCCTGATGAAGTTCACCGCCTGGCTGGCGCGCCTGCTCGGCCGCCGGCTGATCAGCCCGCTGCTGTACCTGATCGTGCTGTATTTCTACCTGTTCGGTACCAAGGCGCGGCGCAGCATCCGCCAGTACCAGCGCAATCTGGCCAACTGGAGCGGCCGCACCGAACTGCAGCCCAGCCGCCTGTCGGTGTTGCGCCACTTTATGAGCTTCGCCGACACCCTGCTCGACAAGCTCGATGTGTGGAACGGTAAGCTCGGCCTGGAACAGGTAACCCTGATCGACCCAAGCAACGCCTGCACCCAGTTGCACCAGCAAGGCCGTGGGCAGATGCTGGTGGCCGCGCACCTGGGCAATCTGGAGGTCTGCCGCGCCCTGGCCGAACTCGGCGAACGGGTGACGATGAACGTGCTGGTGCACACCAAACATGCCGAACAGTTCAACCGCTTGCTCGGCGAGGCCGGTGCCACCCACCTGCGGCTGATTCAGGTCAGCGAACTGGATGCGGCGATCATGCTGCAATTATCCGAGCGCCTGGAACGTGGCGAATGGCTGGCGATTGCCGGCGACCGCGTGCCGCTCAAAGGCAGCCGCAAGGTCAGCGTGGATTTTCTCGGTAAGCCCGCTGCCTTCCCGCAGGGCCCGTGGCTGCTTGCGGGCTTACTGCAATGCCCGGTCAATCTGATTCACTGCCTGAAAATCGATAACCGCTACCAGGTGATCATCGAAACCTTCGCCGAGCGCCTGCACTGGAAGCGCAGCGAACGTGACGAGGTGATCCGCCACTGGACCCAGCGCTACGCCGACCAGCTCGCGCAACGCTGCCTGGATGCGCCCCTGCAATGGTTCAATTTCTACCCGTTCTGGAATGAAGATGACGACTGATCCAATCGTGTTTGGCGAACAGCCCCTCCGTATCGAACAGGTTGTCGCCCTGGCAAGCCGCAGCGCCCCGGCGCAGCTGCAAAGCGATGCCGCCTACCGTGAAAAAATCGCCAAGGGCGCGCGTTTCCTCGACAGCCTGCTGGACAAGGAAGGCGTGATTTACGGCGTCACCACCGGCTACGGCGACTCCTGCGTAGTGGCCGTACCGCTGCACCAGGTCGAGGCGCTGCCGCGTCACCTCTACACTTTCCATGGCTGTGGCCTGGGTAAGCTGCTCGATGAGCCGGCGACCCGTGCGGTGCTCGCTGCACGTTTGCAATCGCTGTGTCAGGGCGTTTCCGGGGTGCGCGTCGAGCTGCTGCAACGCCTGCATGCTTTTCTCGAATTTGACGTGCTGCCACTGATCCCGGAAGAAGGCTCGGTAGGCGCCAGTGGTGATCTGACGCCGCTGTCCTATGTCGCCGCCACCCTCAGCGGTGAACGCGAAGTGATGTTCAAAGGCGAGCGCCGCAGCGCTGCCGACGTGCATGCCGAGCTCGGCTGGACGCCGCTAACCTTGCGTCCAAAAGAAGCTCTGGCGCTGATGAACGGCACCGCGGTAATGACCGCCCTGGCCTGCCAGGCGTTCTCCCGCGCCGAGTACCTGCTCAAGTTGACCACGCGCATCACCGCGCTCAATGTGGTGGCTCTGGAAGGCAACCCGGAGCATTTCGACGAGCGCCTGTTTGCCGCCAAGCCGCACCCAGGGCAGATGCAGGTCGCCGCCTGGCTGCGCCAGGACCTGGCCATCGACGCGCCGACCGCGCCGCTGCATCGCCTGCAGGACCGCTACTCGCTGCGCTGCGCACCGCATGTACTGGGTGTGCTGGCGGACAGCCTGGGCCTGCTGCGCCAATTCATCGAAACCGAACTGAACAGCGCCAACGACAACCCGCTGATCGACGCCGAAGCCGAGCGCGTGCTGCACGGCGGACACTTCTACGGCGGGCATATCGCCTTCGCCATGGACAGCCTGAAAAACCTGGTGGGCAACGTCGCCGATCTGCTCGACCGCCAGCTCGCCCTGTTGGTGGACACCCGCTACAACCATGGCCTGCCTAGCAACCTGTCCGGCGCGCCGAGCGTCAGCGCAATGATCAACCACGGCTTCAAGGCCGTGCAGATCGGCACCAGCGCCTGGACTGCCGAAGCCCTGAAAAACACCATGCCGGCCAGCGTGTTCTCACGCTCCACCGAGTGCCACAACCAGGACAAAGTCAGCATGGGCACCATCGCCGCCCGCGACGCCCTGCGTAGCCTGGAGCTGACCGAACAGGTCGCTGCTGCCACGTTGCTGGCGGCCAACCAGGGCGTGTGGCTGCGCCAGCGTGACGGCAAGATCAACATCCCGGCGCCGGTTGCCGCCATGCGCGAACAGCTGGCCGTCGACTTCCACCCGGTGATCGAAGACCGCGCCCTGGAAGCCGAACTGCGCCTGTGCCTGGTGCGTATCCGCGAACAGCACTGGAGGCTCTATGCGTAGCAAGGGGGTATTGCAGGCGGAAATCGAACTGCAGGTGCCGTTCTTCGACGTCGACATGATGGAAGTGGTCTGGCACGGCCACTACGTCAAATACTTCGAACAGGCGCGCTGCGCCCTGCTCGACAAGCTCGGCCATAACTACATGCAGATGCGCGATGCCGGCTACGCCTGGCCGGTGATTGACCTGCAACTGCGCTATATCCGTGGCGCCCAGTTCGGCCAGAAAATCGTCGTACGCGCCGACCTGGTGGAGTGGGAGAACCGCCTGAAGATCAACTACCTGATCACCGATGCCGCAACCGGTGAGCGCATGACCCGTGGTAGCAGCGTGCAAGTGGCGGTGGAAATCGCCACGCGCGAGATGCAATTTGCCTCGCCAAAGGCGCTGATCGACGCCGTTGCGAAGGTGTTGGCGTGAAGCGCCTGCTGGTATGCCTTGGCCTCTGGTTGCTGAGCCAGAGTGCTCTGGCCTTCGACCTCGACGAGCTCAGCGCCCAGCTGGCCACGCCTGCCGTAGTACGCGGCCCGCTGATTCAGGAAAAGCACCTGCGCGCCCTGCCGCAGCCGCTGACCAGTCGTGGCCAGTTTGTGTTGAGCCGCGACCTCGGCCTGCTCTGGCAGCTGCAACGCCCGCTCAAGCAGGATTACCGCATCGATAGCCAGGGTATCGCCAAGCGCACCGCCAGCGGCTGGCAACAGCAGCCCGGTCAGGATGTCGCCGCCCAGCAAAGCCGGCTGTTTCTTGCAGTACTCAAAGGCGACCATAGCGGCCTGTCCAAAGACTTTCAGCTGCAACTAAGCGGCACCGCCGCAGCCTGGCAATTGCGCCTGGTGCCGAATTCCGTGTTGCTCAAACAGATCTTCAGCAACATCCAGATCGACGGTGGCGCGCTGGTGCAACGCATCGAGCTGCAGGAAACCCAAGGTGATCGCACGGTGCTGCGGTTACCCGACAGCCAGGCCGGCGATGCCTTGACCGAGCAGGAGCAGCGCGACTTTGCTCAGTGAACGCTGGCTGCCGCGCGGCTTTCTACTGCTGCTCGCGGCCCTGCTCACGCTCGCCGCCTGGCAGTGGCGCAACGGCCCGCCCGTGGCGGCCGATATGCTCGCGCTATTGCCGGCCGGCAGTGGCGACACCTTGGTGCAGCAGGCCGAACAACGTATGCAGGAGCCGCTTAATCGCGACCTGTTGCTGCTAATCGGCCACCCACAGCGCGAACAGGCGATTGCTCTGGTGCAGCAGATTGGCGAGCAGTGGCGTGGCAGTGGGCGTTTCGCTCAGGTGCAGTGGAGCGTCGACAGCGACCTCGCGGCGCTACGCGACTATCTGCGCAGCAATCGCCTGGCGCTGCTGACGACGGCGGATCGTCAACTGTTGCTGGAGCAACCACAACAACTGATTGAACAACGCGCCGCGCAGCTGTTCGACACCTTCGCCGGTTTCAGCCTGCTACCCATCGAGCAGGACTGGCTGGGCCTGGGCGTACGCGCACAGCAGGCACTGAACCCAGGCAGCCGTATCCAGGCCGACCTAAGCAGCGGAGCCTTACTGCTGGAAGAACCGGGCATGACCTGGACCCTGCTGCGCGCCAGCGCCCAAGGCAGCGCCTTCGATATGCAGGAACCACCGCTGATTGCCGCTCAGGTCGCCGCTACCCGCGCGCAGGTCGAAACAGCCGGCGGCAAACTGCTCGCAGCCGGTGGCGTGTTGTACGCCGCCGCCGGGCAAGCCAAGGCCACCCGCGAGATCAGCCTGATTGGCGGCGGCGCCACCCTCGGCACCCTGCTGCTGTTGCTGCTGGCCTTCCGCCGCGTGCGGGTGCTGGTCAGCCTATTGCCCATCGGCATGGCGCTGCTCGCTGGCTGCACCGCCTGCGTGTTGGTGTTCGGCCAGATCAACGCGCTGACCCTGGTACTGGGTGCCAGCCTAGTAGGAGTCGCCGCCGATTATCCGCAACATTACCTAAGCAAAAGCTGGAGCAACGTCGAGGGCGCGGACGGTTGGACCAGCTGGGGCGCAATGCGCGCCACCCTGCCGGGCCTGAGCCTGAGCCTGGGTACCAATCTGATCGGCTACCTGGCGCTGGCTTTTACTCCATTTCCGGCGCTGACCCAGGTCGCTCTGTTCTCCGCTGCTGGGCTGATCGCCGCTTACCTCTGCTCGATATGCCTGTTGCCAGCCTGGTTGCGCGGCCTGCGCCTAAGCCCATCGCCACAACTGCTGAGCCTTAGCCAACGCCTGCTGGCTGAACGGGCACGGCTGCTGAGCAAGACTGGGAGCGCGCCGCTACTGGTGCTGTTGCTGCTGTTCTGCGCAGGCGGCCTGTGGCAACTGCATACGCAGAATGATCTGCGCCAGTGGCTGGGCAAGGAGCCGGAACTGCTCGCCGAAGCCCAGCGTATCGCCGAGCTGACCGGGCAGCAGCCCACCAGCCAGTTCTTCCTGGTCCGCGCCGCTAACCCGCAGCAGCTGCTGGAGCGCCAGGCGGCGTTGAGTCAGCGCCTGGATCAGGCGGTGCAGAACGGCCAGCTGCGTGATTACCGCGCCCTGAGCCAACTGGTTGCACCCGATAGCCAGCTGCAGCAATTGCACGCGGCCTTGGCAAGGCTGCCAGAACACTGGCAAGCGCTGCTCGACCTGGGCATTCCACCCGTAGCGCTGCACAGCGAGCTGCTGGAACTCCAGCAAAACCACCCAGCCAGCCTGGAACAGGCCCTGGCCAGCCCGCTGGGCGAAGCCTGGCGACCACTGTGGCTAGGCAGCAATGCCGAGGGTGTAGCGGGCCTGGTCAGCCTGCAGGGACTGAGCGACAGCAGCCAACTCAAGTCCCTTGTTGAAGGTCTACCTGGGGTGCAACTGGTGGATCGAATCAGCGAACTCAACGCACTGTTTAGCGCCACCCAACTCAGCGCCGCCGAACTGAAGCTGCTGTCCTCAATCGCCATCCTGTTATTGCTGTGCCTGCCCTTCGGACTTGGCGGCGCGCTGCGGGTGGTCTGCCTGCCGCTGTTGGCGGCTCTAACAGCATTGGCCTGCCTCGGTTGGCTGGGCCAGCCGCTGACCCTGTTCAGCCTGTTTGGCCTGCTGTTGATCACTGCGATTGGCGTCGATTACGCCATCCTGATGCGCGAGAACATCGGCGGCCCGGCCGTCAGCCTGCTCGGCACCCTACTTTCGGCGCTGACCAGCTGGCTGTCGTTCGGCCTGCTGCTAATCAGCGACACCCCGGCGATTGCCAACTTCGGCCTGGCGATCAGCCTTGGCCTGCTGTTCTGCTTCCTGCTCGCGCCTTGGGCCGGCACCCAGCACGCCCGGCAAAACCAGGCGCAGACGCTATGACCATCGCCCTGGCCTGGCTGGCGCTGCTCGCACTGTTTGCCCTAGCGACGTGGGTGGGCAAACGCCTGCGCCTGATCCCGATTGTCAGCCAGTTGCTGCTGGCCACCCTCGGCCTGCCGCTGCTGATGCTGTGGTCCACGCCGCTGGGCTTCGGCGCCAACGAGCTGCTCGCACCGGCCTGGTTGGAGCCTTTATATGGTGTGGCTTTCTGCCTACTGCTGGGCCATATCCTCAGCGATGTGGTTGATCTGCAGTTGGAACCGGGCAGCCTGCAGATCGCCCTGCCGAGCTTCTTTGTGCCGTTCTTCTGCGGCCTGGCCTGCGCCTTCTGGCTGCTGCCGGAACAAAGTGGCCTGGCCACTATTGCCGTGGGCCTGCTGTTTGCCCTGACCGCCATTCCGGTGCTGTTTCTTTACCTGCAGCACCTCGGCTACCCGGTGGCCAAGATTCGTCAGCTGCTGCAAGCGGCGATCATCATGGACGTGCTGTGCTGGCTGATCTTTGGCCTGGCCCAGGGCAGCAGTAACCCGGCCACCCTACTCTGGCCATTACTAGCCGCCGGCCTGCCGCTGCTATTGAAGCTGCTGCCGCTGCGCTCGGCGCGACTCAATGGCGGCTGCTTTCTCGCCTTACTGCTGTTGATGCAGCAGCTGCATTTGAACGCGCTGGTGTTCGGCATCGCCTACTTGCTGTTGCTCACGGCCCTGCGCCTGCCTTTACGCCTGCCGCTACCCGCCGGCGTGCTGCGCTGGCTGCAAACCTGGCTAGCGGTGCCACTGATTCTGGCCTTCGGTCTATTGCAGATCGATTGGCAAAACGCTTGGCAGGCGTATTCTGCCTGGCAGTTCGCGGCGCTGTTGCTGCTGCCTATCATCAGCAAGCTGGCCGGCAACTGGCTGGGCCTGAGCTGGGCCGCTGGTCAGCTGCGCGCCTATGCGGGGCAGTGGCGCGAAAGCCTGCTGTTGAATACCCGCGGTCTGACTGAAATCATCTTTCTCAACCTGCTGCTGCAACAGCAGATCATCAGCCCGGCCCTGTATTTCGCCCTGATGCTGATGGGCCTGATCTCAACCCTGTTACCGGCCCTGGCCGGTGCTTACCCAAACGCCGTCATGCATGAGGCAAGAAGCCGCTATGAAGTCTCTTGAAGTCGAACAACGCCAAGTTGTAGTCATCGGTGCCGGCCCGTCCGGGGCGATTGCCGGGGCGCTGCTCAAGCGCAACGGGCATGACGTGCTGGTACTGGAGCGCCAGCGCTTCCCACGCTTCTCGATTGGTGAAAGCCTGCTCTCGCACTGCCTGGACTTCGTCGAAGAAGCCGGCATGCTCGACGCGGTGCGTGCAGCGGGCTTCCAGACCAAGCATGGCGCGGCCTTTGGCTGGGGCGAGCGGTATACCGAATTCGATTTCCGCGACACCTTCACCAAAGGCCAGGGCTCAACCTATCAGGTGCTGCGCGCCGATTTCGACAAGCTGCTGGCCGACCAGGCCGAACTGCAGGGCGTGGAAATTCGCTATGAAGAGGAAATCTTCGCCGTCGATTTCAGCGGCGTGCGCAGCGGCAACTGCCCACGCCTCAGCGTACGCCGCCTCGCCGATGGCCACGAATACCAGGTTGAATGCGCCTTCGTCCTCGATGGCAGCGGCTACGGCCGGGTGCTGCCGCGCCTGCTCGACCTCGACACACCCTCAAGCTTCCCGGTGCGCCAGGCGGTGTTTACCCACGTCGAAGACCGCAGTGAGGGCAGCGGCTTTGACCGCGAAAAAATCCTGATCAGCACCCACCCCGGACTGCGCGATGTGTGGTTCTGGACCATCCCGTTCAGCAACGGCCGCTGCTCGGTGGGCGTGGTCGCGGATGCCACCCGTTTCCAGGGCCGCCCAGACGACCTGGACGCCTGTCTCAAGCAGTTTATTGAGGAGACGCCCAGCCTGCACAAGGTGCTGAAAAATGCCGCATGGGACACCCCGGCGCGCACCATCGGCGGCTACTCGGCCAACGTCAAAAGCCTGCACGGCCCGGGCTTTGCCCTGCTCGGTAACGCCGCCGAGTTTCTCGACCCGGTGTTCAGCTCTGGAGTGACCATCGCCATGCGCTCGGCGAGCATGGCCGCCGGCCTGCTGCATCGTCAGTTGAATGGTGAGGCGGTGGATTGGGAGCAAGAATTTGCCATCCCGCTCAAGCGCGGCGTCGACACCTTCCGCGTGTATGTCGAGGGCTGGTACGACGGCAGCTTCCAGGACGTGATCTATTTCGAGAAGGCCCAGCCAGAAATCCGTCGGATGATCAGTTCGATCCTCGCCGGCTACGCCTGGGACCAGAGCAACCCCTACGTCGCCGAACCCAAGCGACGCCTGCGCGTGCTTGCCGAAATCTGCGCCAGTCACGAATAAGGACATTTATGAACAACCCGGCCGCCACTTACGTCGAGGAAACCCGCTTCGGCTTCTGGTTCTTGCAGAGCCATGTCTGGCAGCACCATGTGCTGCGCGTGGCAATCAATGACCTGCGCAGTCTGTTTGCCGGACCGTTGCCCGAAGCACCGGTGCTGATGGATGCGGGCTGCGGCCAGGGCAAGTCGTTCGGCCTGCTCGCCGAAGCATTCAAGCCGGCGCGGATAATCGGTCTGGATGCCGATCCGCACAGCCTTGACTGCTCGCGTGCCGAGGCCGAGCGCCTGGGCCGGGAGGTGCAATTGATCGCCAGTGACTGCGCGGCCATCGACCTGCCCGACGCCAGCGTCGATCTGCTGTTCTGCCACCAGACCTTCCATCACCTGGTCGAACAGGAGCAGGCCCTGGCCGAGTTCTGGCGCGTGCTCAAGCCGGGCGGACGACTGCTGTTCGCCGAGTCGACTCAGTACTACATCGATACCTGGGTGATCCGCTGGCTGTTCCGCCACCCGATGCACGTGCAGAAAACGGCTGAAGGCTATCTGGAGATGTTGCGCGGCCAGGGCTTCGCGTTCGACGCCAGCAATATCTCTTACCCCTACCTGTGGTGGAGCCGCTCCAAGGACTTCGGCCTACTCGAACGCTGGGGGCTGATGAAGCCCAAGCCGGTTGGCCAGCGCGATGAAACCCTAGTCAACGTGGTCGCCCGCAAACCACTGGAGCCCGCCTGCTGATGGGACGCGCGCTGCTACTCAGCCTGTATCTGCTGCTCGCGGCCTGCGCCGCGCAAACGCCGTTGCCGGCTCAGGCACCAACCCTGGTGGCTGCACTGCCGCTGGCCCTGCAGGTGCAACGTCAGCAGGCCGCTAGCCAGCAAACCTGGTGGCTGGTGCTACAGGGCGAGCCGGACGGATTACGCGCGTCGCTGTTCGATCCTCTCGGCGTGCCCCTGGCGCGGCAGCTACTGCGCGCCGGCCAGTGGCAGAACGACGGGCTGCTGCCGCCCAATGCCGAGGCTCGCGAGCTGTTCGCCGCCCTGCTGTTTGCCCTAACGCCAGAGGCGCAATTGGCAGAGCATTACCCTGATAACACCTGGCAGCTGGACAGCGATGGCACGCGCCGGCTTAACCCGCAGTGGCGAATCAGTTACCGTGCGCCGCTGGATTTCACCCTGGGCCGCTCGCCCGACCTGAGTTATCAGGTCAGCGCCCTCCCTGACGATAAGGCACCCTGATGGCCGCATACCTCTCTGCTCTGGGCCTTAACTGCGCCCTCGGCCAAGGCAAGCAGGCGGTGGCGACAGCACTGTTTGCCGGCGACAGCAGTGGCATGCAAGCGCAAACCGGCTGGGTAGCCGAACGTGCATTGACTGTCGGCGCGGTGCCCGGCGCACTGCCAGCGCTGCCTGCACTGCGGGGCCATCCGCCGAGCCGCAATAATCAGCTGCTGCTGGCGGCAGCACTGGAAATCGAACCCGAACTACGCGCTGCCATCAGCCGTTTCGGCGCTGAACGCATTGCCGTGGTCCTCGGCACCAGCACCTCGGGCATCGAAGAAGCCAGCCAGAGCATCGCTGAATACCTAAAGCAGGGCGAACTGCCGGCGCACTATGCCTACACCCAACAGGAGCTGGCTGAGCCGGCGAACTTCCTCAGCGACTGGCTGGAGCTGAGCGGGCCGTGCTTCAGCATTTCCACTGCCTGCACCTCCGGCGCGCGGGCACTGCTTAGCGCGCAACGCCTGCTTGACCTGGGCGTCTGTGATGCGGTGATCTGTGGCGGTGTGGACAGCCTGTGTCGCCTGACCCTGAACGGTTTTTCCGCTCTGGAAGCGGTCTCGGCCGAGCGCTGCAATCCGTTTTCCGTGAACCGCCATGGCATCAATATCGGCGAGGCTGCGGCGCTGTTTCTGATGAGCAGAGAAGCGCTACCCGGCGGCACTGCAGTCACCCTGCTCGGCGGCGGGGCCAGCTCTGACGCGCACCATATTTCCGCACCACAGCCCGATGGCCTCGGTGCCCAGGCGGCCATGCGCAAAGCCCTGGCTGCGGCCGGGATCAGCGCTGATCAGGTCGATTACCTGAACCTACATGGCACCGCCACCACCCACAACGACGCCATGGAAAGCCAGGCAGTGCAGGCGATTTTCCCCCATGGTGTGCCGTGTTCATCCAGCAAATCCATGGTCGGCCACACCCTCGGCGCGGCCGGCGCCCTGGAAGCAGCCTTCTGCTGGCTGACACTGAGCGCATACAACCCTGAGCAGTTACTGCCCCCGCACCTGTGGGATGGCCAGGCTGACCCAGCCCTGCCAGCGCTAAACTTGGTACAGCCCGGAACCCGCCTGAGCAACAGCCGAGCACGCCGACTGATGAGCAACTCTTTCGCCTTTGGCGGTAACAATATCAGCCTGCTCTTGGGTGATGAGCTGAGCGAAGCGCCAGGAGAACCCGCATGAGCCAATGGCCAATCGCCGAACTGATCCCCCACGCCGCCGACATGATCCTGATCGATCAGGTGCTGCGCTTTGGCGACGAGGACATCGAAACCCAGCTCACTGTTCGCCCTGAAGGTCTGTTCAATCAGGCCGACGGCAGCCTGCCGGCCTGGGTCGGCATCGAGTTGATGGCGCAGAGTGTGGCCGCCTACGCCGGCTGTCAGGCGCGCCTGCACGGCGAGCCGGTGGAGCTGGGCTTTCTGCTCGGTACGCGCAAGTACGAATGCAATGTCGAACGCTTCCCGGCAGGAGCCGAACTGCATATCCATGCGAGTCGCTCGTTGCAGGATGACAACGGCATGGGCGTATTCGAGTGCCAGCTGCGCGGCCCCGGCATCGAGGCCCTGGCCCGCCTAAACGTATTCCGTCCACCCCAGGTGGCCAGCTATCTTCAAGAAGACTTTCAGGAATAACAGCCATGAGCGAAACCATTCTGGTCACCGGTTCCAGCCGTGGCATCGGCAAGGCGATTGCCCTGCGTCTGGCCAAGGGCGGCTATGACATCGTGCTGCATTGCCGCGCCCGCCGCGATGAAGCCGAAGCGGTGCAGGCGCAGATCATCGAACTGGGCCAGCAGGCACGCATCCTGCAATTCGACGTCTCCGACCGTGCCGCTTGCCGCACCGCGCTGGAGGCCGATGTCGAGCAGCATGGCGCGTATTACGGTGTCGTGTGCAACGCCGGTCTGACCCGTGACGGCGCGTTTCCGGCGCTGAGTGAGGACGACTGGGACATTGTCATGCGCACCAACCTCGACGGTTTCTACAATGTGCTGCATCCGCTGACCATGCCCATGGTACGGCGCCGCAAAGCCGGGCGTATCGTCTGCATCACCTCGGTATCCGGGCTGATCGGCAACCGTGGCCAGGTCAACTACAGCGCCTCCAAGGCCGGCATTATTGGTGCAGCCAAGGCCTTGGCGATCGAACTGGGTAAGCGCAAAATCACCGTCAACTGTGTGGCACCAGGGTTGATCGACACCGAAATCCTCGATGCCGATGTTCCGGTTGAAGAAATACTCAAGATGGTCCCGGCGCAGCGCATGGGCACCCCTGAAGAAGTGGCCGGTGCAGTGAATTTTCTGATGTCCGAGGAAGCGGCTTACATTACCCGCCAGGTCCTCGCCGTAAACGGTGGATTGTGCTGATGAGCGGTTGCAAACGGGTTGTAGTCACCGGCATGGCCGGCGTGACCTCGCTGGGCAGCGACTGGCCGACGATTGAAGCGAACTTCAAGGCCGGCAAGAGCGGTATCCGCTATATGCATGAGTGGGACAGGTTCAGCGAGCTGAACACCCGTCTCGGCGGCCCGGTTGATGACTTTGAAGCGCCTAAACGCTGGACCCGCAAGCAAACGCGCAGCATGGGCCGAGTCTCCAAACTTGCCGTGTATGCCGCTGAACGTGCGCTGGAGCATGCTGGCCTGCTGGGCGACCCGTGCATTCAGGACGGCCGCATGGGCGTGGCCTGTGGCTCCTCGACCGGCAGTACCGAAGAGGTCAAAGCCTTCGGCAATATGCTGCTCAACTCGGTCGCCGACGGCCTGAATGCCAACTCCTATATCCGCATGATGCCGCACACCACGGCAGCCAATATCAGCATATTCTTCGGCCTCAAGGGTCGTCTGATTCCCACCTCCAGCGCTTGTACCAGCGGCAGCCAGGGCATCGGCTATGCCTATGAGGCGATCAAGTTTGGCCGCCTGCAGATGATGGTTGCCGGCGGTGCCGAAGAACTCTGCCCAACCGAGGCCATGGTCTTCGACGCGCTGTACGCCACCAGCTTGAAAAACGATGCGCCGCACACCTCACCGCGCCCCTATGACAGTGGTCGCGATGGCCTGGTGATCGGCGAAGGAGCTGGCATCTTGGTGCTCGAAGAGCTGGAGCATGCCCTGGCACGTGGCGCGACCATCTATGCCGAGATCGTCGGTTTCGGCTGCAACTCCGACGGCCAGCACGCCACCAAACCGGTGCAGGCAACCATGCGCGGGGCAATGGAACTGGCCTTACAGGATGCCAATTTGGCACCTTCAGCCATCGGCTATGTCAACGGCCACGGCACCGCCACCGATCAAGGCGATGTGGCGGAAACCCTGGCCACCCAGGAGCTGTTCGGCAGCCAGATGCCGATCAGCTCGCAGAAAAGCTATTTCGGCCACACCCTGGGTGCCTGCGGCGCACTGGAATCTTGGTTCAGTATCGAAATGATGAACGCGGACAGCTATGTACCAACGCTGAATCTGGAGAATATCGATCCAGCCTGCGGCGAACTGGACTACCTACGCGGCGAATTCCGCCAGATGAGCCATCAGTACGTAATGAATAACAACTTCGCTTTTGGCGGGGTGAACACTTCGTTGATCTTCAAACGCTGGAGCTAAGCAGCGGCTCTATTACACTGGCAACGGCAGTAAAGCCTTTTGTACAACCGAGCAGTCCTAAGAAAAGCCTCATAACAAGGAGCAACCCATGAACGCCAAGTCCTGGATTCTCGCAGTAGCCTGCATCAGCTTGTTCCCAGCAGTCAGTCAGGCCCGTGACACCGCCCATTTTCTGCCCTTCGAAGCCGCCGTACAGGAAGCCCTGAACGCCGGCCGTCTCGACGGCAGCGTTAAGTTCTATCTCGCCGGCAATAAACCTGCAGGCAAGGTCAGTGTGGTCAAATCCGGTGTTACCACCAGCCAGAAGACCAACGCCTTCAACAAGAGTGATGAAGCGGCCTGCAGCTGGGCGATGCAATCGGCGCTGATCCGCTTCCAGAACGCCGCCAAGGCCGCCGGTGCCAACGCCGTCGTCGACCTGGCCAGCAATTACAAGAACGTCGAGTACAAGGACAGCCAGAAATACGAATGCCACGCCGGGGCAGTCATGGCAGGCGTCGCCCTGAAAGGGAACCTGGCCAATGTCAAATAAGCCGGCGCTGCTCGGCCTCCTGGGTGCGCTGACCCTGCTCGGCAGTTTGCCTGCACTGGCCGACACAGATGGCCAGCAGCTGTATCGCCAGCACTGCGTCAAATGCCATGCCGCAGACGGCCGCGCCAACACGATGCGCGGCTGGCTGTACTTCGCGCAGAACCTGAGCAAAGCAAAATGGCAGGACAACACCAGCGACAACGACATCCTTGAAGCCATTCAGGAGGGTCCAGGTGCCATGCCCAGCTATGCCGACAAGCTCAGCGAAACCGAACAGTTGGCACTGGTAAGGGCCGTGCGCGATTTGCGTAAACCCTGAGAACCTACCCCGGATCGGCTGCGCGTCGGCGATACAGCGTTAAAAATGGCCTCGGCAAGCCGCTTGCGGCTAACGCGCTTTAGCGCGACCCGAAGGGCGAGTGAAACGAGTCATGCTCATTTACACCAGTAAACTCCGCTTCCTCGGCCATTTTGCCTTGTCTCGCTCTAGCTCGCGAGATACGAGCCAGGCTCTAAGAAACGTAGATAAAACAAAGGCCGCATAAGCGGCCTTTGTTTTAGGTAGGGTTTATTGATGGTATTGCGCGGACAGCTCATGCACTGCCTCAAAGAAGGCACCAGCATGCGCCGGGTCTACTTCCGGGGTGATGCCGTGGCCAAGGTTGAACACCTGGCCGCTGCCATGACCGTAAGCAGCGAGAATACGCCCCACTTCAGCGCGGATCGCCGCCGGGTTGGCGTAGAGCACGCTCGGGTCCATATTGCCCTGCAGCGCCACCTTATTGCCGACGCGGGCACGGGCGCTGCCGATATCGCAGGTCCAGTCCAGGCCCAGAGCTTCGGCACCGCTGTCCGCCATCGACTCCAGCCATAGACCGCCACCCTTGGTGAAGAGGATCACCGGCACGCGGCGACCGTCGTGCTCGCGGATCAGTCCGTCGATGATCTTCTGCATATAGGCCAGTGAGAACTCCTGGTATGCCGCCGCTGACAACGAGCCACCCCAGGAATCGAAGATCTGCACCGCTTGCGCGCCGGCCTTGATTTGCCCGTTGAGGTAAGCGGTGACCGACTGCGCCAACTTGTCGAGCAGGGCATGCATGGCCTGCGGGTTGTCGTAGAGCATGGCCTTGGACTTGCGGAAGTCTTTCGATGAGCCGCCTTCAACCATGTAAGTGGCCAGGGTCCAAGGGCTGCCAGTAAAGCCAATCAGCGGCACGCGCCCGTTCAGCTCGCGGCGAATGGTACGCACAGCGTCCATCACATAACCCAGGTCCTGCTCAGGATCAGGAATCGGCAGCGCCTCGATATCGGCCATGGAGCTGATAACTTTCTTGAAGCGCGGGCCTTCGCCAGTTTCGAAATACAGACCCTGGCCCATGGCATCGGGAATGGTCAGGATGTCCGAGAACAGAATCGCCGCATCCAGTTGCGGGTAACGATCCAACGGCTGAATGGTAACCTCGCAGGCCAGCTCCGGGTTCTTCATCAGTTTGACGAAATCACCAGCCTTGGCGCGGGTGGCGCGGTACTCCGGTAGATAACGACCGGCCTGGCGCATCATCCATACAGGGGTGACATCGACAGGTTGCTTGAGCAGAGCACGAAGGAAGCGGTCGTTCTTCAGGGCGGTCATGGCAGTTCCCGAGAAAAGTAATCGGTAAAAAAGTGCGGGCATTTTCGCAGAGCGCAAAACAAA
>JAHJXZ010000219.1 GCA_018827205.1 Gammaproteobacteria bacterium
CACTTCTTAAAGAAGTGGCGTCCCCTAGGGGACTCGAACCCCTGTTACCGCCGTGAAAGGGCGGTGTCCTAGGCCACTAGACGAAGGGGACACATCCCGGAACTACAACTTCTATCCGGCTTCTACACGTTTTGCCGTGAGGCATTGCGCTACGAAGTGGCGCGCATTCTATGGAGCCTTGTAAGGCCCGTCAACCTCTGTGTAAAAAATTTTATAAATCAAAGACTTCAGCTCCGAATGTGAGGCAGCCCTATCAGCCTCCTGGCTAAGGCACTACACTCGGACGAAAAACCGGTGTTCGAGAGGCTGCACCCATGTCCCCACTCGTGATTACCATATTGATTATTTCTGGCATCGTCGTTTTGATCGCCATTGCCTACATCAATCATATGGTCGAGAACAACAAACTGGAGAAAGCGCGCATCAAGGCCGATCTCAATGATCGCCTGCGCCGCTGCACGGACCTTGCCGAAGCCCTCCCCGGCCAACTGATGAGCCCCGCGCTGAAGTTGATGCTTTGCCGCCTGCAGCTGCACTTCAGTGAGCGCATGCTGCCTCTGGATAAGGGCAATAACGCCCTCAAGGCGCGCATTGAAGAGCTGCGCAAGCTGATCGCCCAAGGCGAGTCAATTGCCGTCAACAACCCACCGCAGCCCATTCTCAATGATGCCAAGGCCAAGGAAGTGCGCTTCCAGCTGGAAAACCTTCACGGCCAGCTGACCCGCTGCGCCAAAGACGGAATTATCCCGGCCAACGAGGCCAAGCACTGGCTCAAAGAAGTACGCCATATGCTGACCCAGGTGCATATCGAGTTTTTCGGCAACCTCGGCCAGCAGGCACTGCAGCAAAATCAACCAGGCAAGGCACGCCTTGCGTTCGAGCGCGGCGTGCAATACCTGCGCAAACAACCCGACCCGGCCCCTTATCAGAACACCCTGAAGAAATTCGAAGCGCAATTGGCGCGCGCCAATGCCATGGTTCTGGAAAGCAACAAGCCCGCCACCGACCAGACCAGTGAACTGGATGCCGGCTTGGAGTCTCTCGGCGACGACGAGTGGAAGAAGAAGAACATCTACGACTAACCCTTCCAGCGCGCTGCTTGCGCGCTACCACCCTGCCCTCGAGTGCCGCGCATGAGCCTGACCGTTTACGGTGCCCCGCTGTCACCCTTCGTCCGTAAAGTTCGCCTGTTTCTGGCTGAAAAGAACCTGGACTATCAGTTGGAAATCATTCTGCCGTTCGGCCAGCAACCTTCCTGGTTTCGAGAACTGAGCCCACTGGGGCGTATTCCTGCGCTGAAGGATGGTGACTTCACCCTCGCTGACTCCAGCGTGATCTGCCAATACCTGGACGACAAGCACCCGGAACACTCGACCCTGCTAGGGCAGAACGCGGAGCAGCGCGCGCAGGTACGCTGGCTGGAAAAATATGCCGACTATGAATTGGCACCACTGTGCACCTTCAGCGTGTTTCGCAACCGTGCGCTGAAACCCAGCATGGGCCAGAGCTGCGACGAAGCCGCAGTACAGAAAGTCCTGCACGAGAAACTACCCGTGCACTTCGATTATCTGGAAAAGACCCTTGGCACGGCCGAGTACCTAGTCGGTGAAAGCTTGACGCTGGCTGACCTAGCGCTGACCTGCCAGCTGATCAATATGCAACATGGCGCTGAGCAACTGGACGCTCAGCGTTGGCCCAACCTGAGTGCACACTATGCGCGAATCACCGCGCGGGACTCGGTACAGGGCGTATTGCCGGGCGAGCTGAAAATGCTTGCCAAGATGGCTGCCAAAGCCTGAATCAGTGGCCCCAGACAGCAAAGAGCCCGGTTAGTCCGGGCTCTTTTACATCTGAAGCCTCAACAGTCGGTGAGTTCGACAAACACCTCGACCAACGCCTCGATACCGGCCTGATCCGCTGCGCTAAAACGTGCCAGCGACGGACTGTCGAGATCGAGCACGCCAAACAAACGTCCATCTTTGAACAACGGCACCACCAGCTCGCTATTGGACGCGCTATCGCAAGCGATATGCCCGGCGAAGGCATGCACATCGTCAACGCACTGGGTTTGGCCTGTGGCCGCTGCTGCGCCACATACACCGCGACCAAAGGGAATGCGCACACAGGCCACTTTGCCCTGAAAAGGCCCCAGCACCAGCTCCTCGCCACGCGCCAGGTAGAACCCCGCCCAGTTCAGGTCACGCAGTTCCTGAAATAGAAACGCCGAAAACTGCGCCGCATTGGCAATAAAATCCCGCTCACCCGCCAGCAGTGCCTGCAGCTGCGCCACCAGCAGCGGGTAACCATCGAGCCCCTGCCCGCTTTCTTGTAAATCAATCATTAGTCTTACTCAGTAGTTGCAGGCCCACCCAGTCACGGGCGAATTGATAGGCGCAGCGGCCATTACGGTTGCCACGGCCCAAGGCCCAACGTATGGCGGCCTTTTCCAGCTCGTCATGCCATTGCCAAGCCAAACCGGCCTGCGCGGCATGCACCTCGACCCAGTGCCGGACCACGTCAAGGAAGTGTTTCTGACTAAAGGGATAGAACGACAGCCATAAGCCGAAGCGATCCGACAGGGCGATTTTGTCTTCCACCGCCTCGTTGGGGTGCAGCTCGCCATCGACCCGCTGCCAGTTTTCATTGTCGCTCTGTTTTTCCGGCAGCAGATGGCGGCGGTTAGAGGTGGCATACAGCAACACATTGTCCGGCGCGCGCTCCAGAGAGCCATCCAGCACGGTTTTCAGCATGCGGTAGTCACCCTCGCCAGCTTCGAACGAGAGGTCATCGCAGAACAACACGAAGCGCTGCGGCAACTCGCTCAGCTGCTCAACGATGCGCGGCAGATCGGCCAGATGATCACGCTCAATCTCGATCAAACGTAGCCCCGTCGCCGCATGCTCGGCCAATAACGCCCGCACCAGCGACGATTTACCCGTGCCGCGCGCGCCCCAGAGCAACGCATGATTGGCCGGTAGACCCTGGATAAACTGCTGGGTATTGCGCGCCAACTGGGCACGCTGGCGATCCACCCCGATCAGATCATCCAGGTTCACATCCAGATTGACCTTAAGCGGTGCCAGAAAACCGCTGCGGCCATCGCGCTGCCAACGTACCGCCAGGCTCTGCTGCCAGTCGATAACCGGGCGCTGGGCCGGCAACAATGGCTCCAGGCGGGCCAATACAGCCTCGGCGCGCAACAAAAAATCACTTAAACGCGAATCCACAACACACTCCAGAGTTTTCAAGCCGTTCTACCACTGCCGTCCGGCAAAACAGATGGGCTATGCTTGGCAGGCGACTCAACATGAGAACAACCGGCCCATATGGATATAGCGCTAACCCAACGCCTGTCATTCAAACAGGCCGGCTTGACCGTATTGGTAGCCTTTATCCTCGGCACGGCGCTCAGCTTGGTACAAGTGGGCATCGATTATGCCAGCGAAGATGCCTCCATCAACCGCGAGATTAACGCGCTGATGGAAATCAGCCACAACCCGGCGGCACGTATCGCCTACAACATCGACGCCGAACTGGCTCAGGAATTGGTGCTGGGCCTGCTGCGTTCCCCCGCGGTGATCAGCGCGCAGATCATCGACAACAACCAGCTGACCCTGGCCAGGGTCAGTCGCCCCGCAATGGAAAGCCGCTACCGGGTGCTCAGCGACTTCATGTTCGGCGAACGCCGGCACTTCGAAACCGCGCTGTTCGTCAGCCATTCCCCCAGCGAAGCCCTCGGCAAGCTGAGCCTGGAAGTCGATACCTATGCCTTTGGCAGCCATTTCCTCAATCGCTCGCTACTGACCCTGCTCACCGGCTTCGCCCGCAGCCTGTTGCTGTCGCTGATTCTGTTGGTGCTGTTCTATTTCATGCTGACCAAGCCACTCACCGGCTTTATCCGCGCCCTCAGCGAACGTGACCTGCGCAGCCCCAACAACGCCAAGCTGCCCTACCCGCCCAACCATGAGCGCGACGAGATCGGTGTGCTGGTTGATGTCACCAACCGTCAGCTGAGCAGCATCGCCAGCGAAATCGAGCAGCGCCAGCAGGCCGAAGCCCGCCTGACCCGCTACCTGGCAGAGTTGGAAGACATGGTTTCGGCGCGCACCGAGCAACTGGAAGCCGCCAACAGCCGCCTGCTCGACTCTAACCGAGAGCTGGAGCAAGCCAAACGTACGGCACTGGACATGGCCCAGGCGCGCTCGGCCTTTTTGGCCAATATGAGCCATGAGATTCGCACCCCGCTCAACGGCCTACTGGGCATGCTCGCGCTGTCGCTGGACGGGCCGCTTAATAACGAACAGCGCCAACAGCTGTCGATTGCCCACGACTCCGGCAAGGTGCTGGTCGAGTTGCTCAACGACATCCTCGACCTGTCGAAATTCGAGGCTGGGCAACTGGAACTGGAACAGATCCCCTTCGATCTGGCGAGCATGGTCGAAGACACCGCCAATCTGCTGTCGCAGAACGCTGCGCCCGGCGTTGAACTGACCTGCCTGATCGACCCACTGCTGCCCAACCAACTACTCGGCGACCCAACGCGGGTCAGGCAGATCGTCAGCAACCTGCTGTCAAACGCCTTGAAATTCACCCGTTTTGGCCGCGTCGATATCAGCGTCAGTGCCCAGGCTAGCGGCGTCAGGATTATTGTCCGCGACACCGGTATCGGCATTGCCGAAGACGCTCAGACGCGGATATTCCATCCGTTTGCCCAGGCTGGGGTTGGTATCACTCGGCAATTTGGCGGTACCGGCCTGGGCCTGGCCCTGACACGCCGTCTCTGTGAGGCCATGCACGGCCAGCTCAGCCTGGAGACACGCGAAGGCTTCGGCAGCACCTTTTGCGTCGATCTACCACTACCCGGCCAGACCAACGCTAAGCAACTTCCCCTGTTACACGGACGCATTATCGGGTTCAGCCCTGCCAGCTCCGGGCTGAGCGAACAACTGGCAAGCCTGCTGCCAAGTTGGGGCCTGCAGTATCAGCACCTGGACGCTGATGCCGCGCTGGGCACACTTGATGCCGACCTGCTGATCAGCGATTGCCCGCAGCGCTTGAATGAGCTGCGCACGCTATCCAGCCTGCCGATTCTGCTGGTCAGCGCCTACGGCAACTTTCTTAGTAGCGAGCAGGTGGAAAAACTCTCACCTATTGAACAACTGGCCCGACCCCTATCACGCCAGGTGCTGCTGCAGGCCTTGCGCCGCATCCTCGGCCAGGATGAAGCGCATACGACCGAGCAACACAGCGAGCCGCAACGCAACCGCCAGGCGCGCGTCCTGCTGGTAGAGGACAACCCGGTCAACCAACTGGTAGCCAAAGGTATGCTGGGCAAGCTTGGCTGCGAAGTACTGCTGGCCAATCACGGTGGCG
This sequence comes from Gammaproteobacteria bacterium, assembly GCA_018827205.1. Taxonomy (GTDB): domain Bacteria; phylum Pseudomonadota; class Gammaproteobacteria; order Pseudomonadales; family Pseudomonadaceae; genus Aquipseudomonas. The sequence goes on from JAHJXZ010000219.1 coordinate 5,374, forward strand.
AAGCCCTGACCCTGCTGGAAACACAGGCGGTCGATCTAATCCTGATGGACTGCAATATGCCGGTCATGGATGGCTATGAAACCACCCGACGGATTCGCCAGAAAGCCGAATTCGCCGAGCTGCCGATCATCGCCCTGACGGCCAACGCGCTGTCCGATGAGCGCGAGCGCTGCCGCGCTGCGGGAATGGACGACTACCTGGCCAAACCCTTCCGCAAGGATGAGCTAGCGGCGCTGCTCGATCAGTGGTTAAGCGCCATAAACTGATCAAGCAGCACACCAACCTGGCTGCGCAACGCGGCAACCTGGTCGAGATCAATCCCGCGCTCGCACAGCAGCTGGCTTTTCAGCGGCAGCACCTGCTCACGCAACGCGCCGCCGGCCGGGGTCAGCGCCAGGTGTACCTCACGCTCATCACTGGCCGACCGCTTGCGCTGCAACAAGCCTTGCAACTCCAGGCGCTTGAGCAGCGGCGTCAGCGTGCCGGAATCCAGCAACAGGCGCTCGCCCAAGGCCTTGACCGTCGGCAACGCCGGCGGTTGCTGCTGCCACTCCCACAGCACCAGCATGGCCAGGTACTGCGGGTAGGTCAGACCGAGCTGATCGAGCATCGGCTTGTAGGCACGGATTACCGCCCGTGACGCAGCGTAGAGCTTGAAGCACAGCTGGTTGTCCAACTGCAGCCCATCATCTGCGTGCAGACTGGTCTGGATCATTTCAGCAGCGCTTCGATCTCGGCAGTCAGGTCTTCAGGCTTGGTGGTCGGGGCGAAACGCTTGATCACCGTGCCGTCGGCACTCAGCAGAAATTTGGTGAAATTCCACTTGATACCCTGGCTGCCGAGCAGGCCTGGCGCGCTTTTCTTCAGGTTGACGAACAGCGGATGGGCATCACTACCATTTACATCGACCTTTTTGAACAGCGGGAAGCTCACACCGAAGTTCAGCTCGCAGAACTCGCTGATCGCACCTTCATCACCCGGTTCCTGCTTGCCGAACTGGTTGCACGGGAAGCCAAGCACCACCAGACCTTGGTCCTTGTACTGCTGCCAGACGCTCTCCAGGCCCTTGTACTGTGGGGTAAAGCCGCATTTGCTGGCGGTGTTGACCACCAGCACGGCCTTGCCGCCGAAATCGGCCAGGGTCTTCTGCTCGCCCTTGATGGTGGTAACCGGAATATCGAAGAGTGCGTTGCTCATGCTGGTCATCCTGAAGGAGTGGGAATGCGCGCAAGATAGCGAGCAATTAAATTGCATGCAATTTAATTAAAGCAATATAAGGCCCGCTGATAGCGGGCCTGTGCTATGGCATTAAGCCTTCGGCACCAGCTTGAGCGAAGCCGAGTTGATGCAATAACGCAGCCCCGTCGGCGCTGGCCCGTCGGGGAACACATGCCCCAGGTGAGCATCGCACTTGGCGCATTTGACTTCGATACGGTGCATGCCGTGATTGAAGTCATCCAGACTGGCGATGGCCTCGCTGCTGACCGGCTGGAAGTAACTCGGCCAGCCGCTACCGGAGTCGTACTTGGCACCCGAGTCGAACAGCTCGGCCTGGCAGCAGGCGCAGTGGTAAATACCCGGCACCTTGCTGTCGTGATACTGGCCGGTAAAGGCACGCTCAGTGCCGCCCAGACGGCAGACGTGAAACTGCTCCTCGGAAAGCTCTTCGCGCCAGGCTTCCAGGGGTTTTTCCAGCTTGTCCATGGTCAGAATCCTCAATAAAAACGCCAAAGCGATATTCAACATCACGTGACAACAACCCAACGGGAGCCACGACGGCGCACAGGGTGGCGGACATGGATGGCACACCACAAAAACGCCGGGAGCGTTTTTGCGCGCAAGCCCCGAAGGGGTGAGGCACATGGATGTGCTGAGCACAAAAAAGCCCGACCAGTACCTTTGCCAAGGTCGGGCTGCCACGTATCATTCGACCCCAGTCTGTCACCGGCGTTACAACCTGCCAAGGCTAGCAAGATCAGGTCTTTTTGCAGGGTAATTCAGCGGCGTTCCACCATTCGGGATCACTTACATGCAGTTCAGCAAATCGAACAAGCTCGCCAACGTCTGCTACGACATCCGCGGGCCGGTGCTCAAGCACGCCAAACGCCTGGAAGAGGAAGGCCATCGCATCCTCAAGCTGAACATCGGCAACCCGGCACCGTTCGGTTTCGAAGCGCCTGAGGAAATTTTGCAGGACGTGATCCGTAACCTGCCCACCGCGCAGGGCTACAGCGACTCCAAGGGCCTGTTCAGCGCGCGCAAGGCGGTGATGCAGTACTACCAGCAGAAGCAGGTGGAAGGCGTCGGCATTGAGGACATCTACCTCGGCAACGGCGTGTCCGAGCTGATCGTAATGGCCATGCAGGCGCTGCTGAACAATGGCGATGAAGTACTGATCCCAGCGCCGGATTACCCACTGTGGACCGCTTCCGTAGCGCTGGCCGGTGGCAAACCGGTGCATTACCTGTGCGATGAGCAGGCCGGCTGGTTTCCCGATATCGCCGACATGAAGGCGAAGATCACCCCGAACACCAAGGCCCTGGTGCTGATCAACCCGAACAACCCCACCGGCGCGGTGTATTCCAAAGAAGTGCTGCTGGATATCGTCGAACTGGCGCGCCAGCACAACCTGGTGCTGTTCTCCGACGAGATCTACGACAAAATCCTCTACGACGATGCCGTGCATATCTGCACCGCCTCGCTGGCGCCGGACGTGCTCTGCCTGACCTTCAACGGCCTGTCGAAATCCTATCGCGTGGCCGGTTTCCGCTCTGGCTGGGTGGCGATTTCCGGGCCCAAGCACCGCGCACAGAGCTATATCGAAGGCATCGATATCCTCGCCAATATGCGCCTGTGCGCCAACGTGCCGAGCCAGCATGCGATACAGACCGCACTGGGCGGCTACCAGAGCATCAATGACCTGGTGCTACCGCAAGGCCGTCTGTTGGAGCAGCGCAACCGTACCTGGGAGTTGCTCAACGACATTCCCGGGGTCAGCTGCGTCAAACCGATGGGCGCGCTGTATGCCTTTCCGAAGATCGACCCGAAAGTCTGCCCGATCCATAACGACGAAAAATTTGTGTTGGATCTGCTGCTCTCGGAAAAACTGCTGATCGTTCAGGGCACCGCGTTCAACTGGCCGTGGCCGGATCACTTCCGCGTGGTCACCCTGCCGCGCGTGGATGAGCTGGAAATGGCCATCGGCCGCATCGGCAGCTTCCTCAAGACTTACCAACAGTAACCGGAGCAAGCCATGAGCCAGGGCAAACGCTACCTGCTGACCGGAGCCAGTTCTGGCATCGGTGCCGCCCTGGCCCGCGAGTTAGCGGCCAAGGGTTACGACCTGGCACTGGCCGCACGCCGTGAAGACAGCCTGCACCTGCTGGCTGCAGAGTTGCAGGCGCGTTTCAACCGCAAGGTGGTGGTGCTACCGCTGGATGTGACCGACTACGACGCTTGCCAGGACGCCGTTGGCCTGGCCGCCAATGCCCTCGGCGGGCTGGACGGGATTATCGCCAACGCAGGCATCGCCCTGACCGGCAAAGCCGGCGGTGGCCACTTCAAGCGCGCCCGACTCACCGTGGAAACCAACCTGATTGGTGCGATTGCTTGCCTGGATGCCGCTTGCGCGCTGTTCCGCCAGCAGGGCCATGGTCATCTGGTCGCCGTCGCTTCAGTCGCCGGCAAGCGCGGCCTGCCACACACCGCCGCCTATTCGGCGAGCAAGGCCGGCCTGATCAGCTACATGGAAGCCACTCGCGCTGAACTGTTGGGCAAGAACATTGACACCACCCTGCTGCTGCCGGGCTTTATCGATACCCCCCTGAACAGCGACATGCCCAGCCGGCCTTTCCTGATTGACGTGGAACGTGGCGCGGCGCTGATCGCCAAACACATCGACAAACGCCATGTCAGCGCCTACGTGCCCGGCTGGCCCTGGGCACTGCTGGGCCGCGTGCTGCCTTACCTTCCAACCTCAATGATTGGCAAATTCTGATGGACCTGCAGATCGACGACTTCTACAAGGATGCCGCTACCGGCATGCTGACCCTGTACCAGGCGTTCCCGAGTAAATCAGCGTTGTATGTCGAAGACCTGATCGGCCGCGAAGAGCCCGACGAGTTCGGCCTGCCCACGCCACGCCATCAAAGCTGCCTCGGCGCCCTGCTGTGGCTGGCCGAGGAAGGCTATATCCGCTTCGACTCCACCATCGGCTACGACGCCCTGGATCAAGCCGTACTCAGCGAAAAAGGCTTTCTGCGCCTGACTCGCGGCGTGCCTCATGCCCTGCGCGAGGGTGATGCATTGCCGCCGAGCGTGCGCCGCGTACATGCCACCCTGGCCTTTCAGCTGCGCGAAGCACTTGGCCAGCGCCATGGCGAACGCGTCGCCCGCCTCACCCGCCTGCTGTTCGAATCCAACCTGAACGGCGCAAGCGACATAGTTTGAAATAGTCGCCAGGTTGAAGTGCTCGGGGGTGCGCCCTTATATAGCCGTCATAACCAATAGTGGCCGTTGAAAACCAGGCGAAGCAGCCAACACAGGGTTTTCAGCGGCCTGATAGATCTTTCCCGTGAGGAGTCTCAATACACCATGATGCGCATTATGCTGTTCCTGGCCACCAACATAGCGGTGTTGATCATCGCCAGCATCACCCTGAAGTTGCTTGGGGTGGACCGCTTTACCGGTCAGAACTATGGCAGCCTGCTGGTTTTCTGCGCCGTGTTCGGTTTCGCCGGTTCGCTTATTTCGCTGCTGCTGTCCAAGTGGATGGCGAAGATGAGCACCAAAACCGAAATCATTACCCAGCCGCGCACCCGTCACGAACAGTGGCTGCTGCAGACCGTGGAAGAACTGTCCCGCGAAGCAGGGATCAAGATGCCGGAAGTGGGTATTTTTCCGGCCTACGAATCCAATGCTTTCGCCACCGGCTGGAACAAGAACGACGCCCTGGTAGCCGTTAGCCAAGGTCTGCTGGAGCGCTTCTCGCCTGATGAAGTAAAAGCTGTGCTGGCCCACGAAATCGGTCACGTGGCCAACGGTGACATGGTTACGTTGGCGCTGATCCAGGGCGTAGTGAACACCTTCGTGATGTTCTTCGCGCGGATCTTCGGCAACTTCGTTGACAAGGTGATCCTCAAGAACGAAGACGGCCCAGGCATCGGCTACTTCGTCGCGACCATCTTCGCTGAGCTGGTACTGGGTATTCTGGCCAGCATCATCGTCATGTGGTTCTCGCGTAAGCGCGAATTCAAGGCCGACGAAGCCGGTGCCCGCCTGGCCGGCACTGGCGCAATGATAGCCGCCCTACAACGGCTGCGTGCTGAGCAGGAAGTACCGGTAAACATGCCCAACAGCATGATGGCCTTCGGCATCAACGGCGGCCTGAAAAACGGCTTGGCCGGCCTGCTGATGACTCACCCGCCACTGGAAGTCCGTATCGAAGCCCTGCGTCAGCGTGGCTAAGTTCAGCAGCAATTAAAAAGGCGGCCCTCGGGCCGCCTTTTTCTTTTCAGGTTTCAGGCCTTACACACGCGATAGACCCGCTCATCCAGGCGCTCAAGGCCGCGCTTGAGAAACTTCCAGTTGTCACCCAGTACATCACCGCACGCCAGCTCATCGAGCTGCCAATAGGGCGTAAACAGCCGCTGCACCTCATCATCCACCACGGCAAAGGGCGGACCGTCCATCTGCGCCTGGTCATAGTCCAGGGTCACCAGCAAACCCTGGCAGCCGCTGGGTAGAACCTGCGTCAGGTGCGCCACATAACGCGCGCGCATTTCTGGCGGCAATGCAATCAGTGCCGCACGGTCATACAGCGCGGCGCAGCCGGCAAGCTGCTGCGCCGTCAGGGCAAAGAAATCACCGCAGTAGATTTCCACAGCGCCGGCCCGATAAACCCTGAAAGCCCCCACTTCGCTGACCACTGGCTGCAGCTCATGCTCGGCGAAGAAGTCTTCCACCGCACGCTGCGCCAGTTCAACACCAACGACTTGATAGCCCTGCCCCGCCAGCCAGGCCAGATCCAGGCTCTTGCCACACAGCGGCACCAGCACCCGCGCGCCAATCGGCAAACCCAGCGCCGGCCAGTGCTGCTGCAGGTAAGGATTGACCTCAGGCAGATGAAAGCCGATTTCACTGCGCGCCCAACGCGCCTGCCAGAATTCTGCGTGCATAAATGCTCCTGTAATTAGTCAGCTGAGGATCCTGCCGCAAGGTAGCCCATAAGGCCAAGGGATCCCACTTGCACAAATCCATCTATTAAAGCGATGAAAACACTCCGACTTTTGCGCTTTTATGCACAGATTGGCTGATGGAAGATGCAAGTCATCCATCAGGAGTCTGCCATGTCACTGCCTAGCCTGTTTATCTCCCACGGCTCACCCATGCTGGCCTTGCAACCCGGCGCCAGCGGTCCCGCCCTCGCCCGCCTGGCCAGCCAACTGCCCAGGCCGCGTGCGATTGTAGTGGTTTCGGCGCACTGGGAAAGCCGCGAGCTGCGCGTTGGCAGTGCGGCCAAGCCAGACACCTGGCATGACTTTCGTGGCTTTCCAGCCGAACTCTACCGGGTGCAATATCCAGCGCCCGGCGAGCCGCAGCTGGCAGGCGAAATCATGCACCTACTGGTGCAGGCCGGCCTGACCGCGCAGCTCGAGGTCGAACGGCCGCGGGATCACGGCGCCTGGGTGCCGCTGACACTGATGTACCCGCAAGCCGATATTCCCGTGGTGCAGGTCTCGCTACCCAGCCAGCATGGCCCTGCTCTGCAACGTCAGGTCGGCCAGGCCCTGGCCGGCCTTCGCACACAGGGCGTGCTGCTAATCGGCTCCGGCAGCATCACCCATAACCTCGGGGAGCTGGACTGGCAGGCCGGGCCAGAGCAGATCGAACACTGGGCTCAGGCATTTCGCGACTGGGTCGTGGGGAAACTGATTGAACAGGACTATGCCGCGCTGCAGGACTACCGCCGGCAAGCACCCTTTGCCGCGCGCAACCACCCGAGCGACGAACACCTACTGCCGCTGTTCTTCGCTCAAGGAGCAGGCGGACAATTCAAGGTCGAGCACAGTGGCTTCACCCTGGGTGCACTAGGGATGGACATCTACAGTTTTACTTGAGCTATACACCCAGCAAACAACCGGAATAAAAAAGCCCCGCACTAGGCGGGGCTTTTTTATTAAGCGAAGAATTAATCTTCGCGATAACGACGCAGCTTCAGTGGCTTGCCACCGACGCGGGTGTCTTTCAACTTACCCAACAGACGCTCAAGACCTTCTTCCGGCAGCTCGACCAGGCTGAAGCTTTCGCGCACCTGAATGCGGCCGATGTCTTCACGAGCCAGACCACCTTCATTGAGGATGGCGCCCAGCAGGTTCTTCGCGGCGATACCGTCGCGAGCGCCCAGAGCGGTACGGCAACGGGCACGGCCTTCGGCCAATGGCACAGGAGCGCGACGCTCGCGGCTGCCTTCACGATCAGGACGCTCAGGACGGTCACCGCGCTCGCTACGTTCACGCGGGCCACTGCTGTTTGGCACCAGCGGCTGGTCACGCTGAACTTCAGCCAGGGTCAGGGCTTGGCCGTTGGTAGCTTTGCGCAGCAGGGCAGCGGCTAGAGCACGTGGACTGCAACCGATGTCAGCGGTCAGACGATCGAGCAAATCACCATGGCTGGCTTCGGCATCAGCTACCAGTGGCGCCAAGCTGTTGGTCAACTTCTTGATGCGTGCGTCCAGTACTTGCTGAGCGTCCGGCAGCTTCACCTCACCCACTTTCTGCCCGGTTACACGCTCGATCACTTGCAGCATGCGACGCTCACGTGGAGTCACCAGCAGCAGGGCACGACCGGTACGACCGGCACGACCAGTACGACCAATACGGTGTACATAGGACTCCGGATCGTACGGCATGTCCACGTTCATCACGTGGGTGATACGCGGTACGTCGAGGCCGCGAGCGGCAACGTCGGTGGCGATCACGATGTCCAGACGGCCATCTTTCAGCGAGTCGATAACGCGCTCACGCTGGTTCTGCGCGATGTCGCCGTTCAGTGCAGCAGCCTTGTAGCCCTTGGCTTCCAGCGCGGCGGCCAGGTCCAGGGTGGCTTGCTTGGTACGCACGAAACCGATCAGTGCGTCGAATTCTTCGACTTCCAGCAGACGCAGAACGGCAGCGTGCTTCTGGTCGGCATGAACCATCAGATGCACCTGCTCGATAGCAGTTACGGTCTGGGTTTTGGTTTCGATCTTGACGTGCTTAGGATCACGCAGGTGTTTTTCGGCGATGGCGCGGATCGAGTGCGGCAGAGTGGCGGAGAACAGCACGCTCTGACGGCTTTCCGGCATGGCTTTGAAGATAACCTCGAGGTCATCCATAAAGCCCAGCTTGAGCATCTCATCGGCTTCGTCGAGCACCAGGTGCTGAATGGTCGACAGGACTTTCTCATCGCGACGCAAGTGGTCAACCAGGCGACCCGGGGTGGCCACAACAATCTGTGCACCATTGCGGATAGCCTTGAGCTGTGGGCCCATAGGCGCACCGCCATATACGGCGATGACATTTACGCCCGGCATTTGCTTGGCGTAGGTTTCAAAAGCGGTAGCAACCTGCAACGCCAGCTCACGGGTCGGAGCCAGGATCAGCGCTTGTGGCTGGCGCTTGGCCGGGTCGATACGGCTGAGAATTGGCAGGGCGAAGGCAGCGGTTTTACCGGTACCGGTCTGCGCCTGGCCGATCATGTCGTGGCCAGCAAGGATTACTGGAATCGCTTGAATCTGAATAGCCGAAGGCTCTTCATAGCCAGTAGCAATTACAGCAGCGAGAACATTGGGGTGTAGATCGAGAGCGGCGAAGCCGCCGATTTCCTGGGTCATGGGTCTGCCTCTAGTGCATCCGCAAAGACCCATATTCCAAAGCTGCGCATGCCGTGTAAGACCCGAGAGTCACCCTGGCAGCCATGTCGGCGGGGATTTGCGAAAACGTGTATTAAATGAATCGTCAAGGATAGTCCGCAAAAGGGACTAACTGCCAAAGTAAACCTTCGGGCGAGTTGTACTACCTGAACGTGGCCAAGAATTGACCGGCGCGCACTATACCGGAAAACCTGGCCAAATGTACTGGTTTTTCCTCAAATAGAGCATATAGCACGCCAGATGGTCATCCTCTGATAGCCTGCAGCTGCCATGCTGTAACGGCTTCAGCCCCAGTTCACTAACCTGCGCACAAGGACTCCCCGCCATGACCCAAAGCACCAGCGGCCGCGTCAGCCGTGAAAAACGCGGCCAGATCATGTTGATCGGCCTGGACCGAGCGAGCAAACGCAACGCCTTCGACATGCCCATGCTCGATGACATGTGCCTGGCCTACGGTGAGTTCGAGCGCGATAGCGAGGCGCGGGTGGCGCTGGTATTTGCCCATGGCGAACACTTCACCGCCGGACTGGACCTGGCAAATGTGGCGGCGCAGTTTGCCTCCGGCTGGAAGATTCCTGAAGGCGGCTGCGACCCTTGGGGTGTATTTGGCGGGCCACGCGTCAGCAAACCAGTGATCGTGGCTGCGCAAGGCTACTGCTACACCATCGGCATCGAGTTGATGCTGGCATCGGACATTAACCTGTGCGCGAGCAACACCCGTTTTGCGCAAATGGAAGTGCAGCGCGGCATCTTCCCGTTCGGCGGCGCGACCCTGCGTATGCATCAGACCGCCGGCTGGGGCAACGCCATGCGCTGGCTACTTACCGGTGATGAATTTGATGCTCACGAAGCCTATCGCCTGGGCTTTATCCAGCAGGTCGTAGCCAGTGAGGAATTGCTGCCCAAGGCACTGTGGCTTGCCGAACGCATTGCCGCACAGGCGCCGCTGGGCGTGCAAGCCACGCTGGCCTCGGCCCGCCAGGCTGTAGTCGAAGGCCCGGCTGCTGCCGCCGCTAGCCTGCACCCGACCGTTACCCGGCTGATGGCCAGCGAGGATGCCCAGGAGGGCGTGAAAGCCATGCTGGAACGCCGTCCGGGTGATTTTAAAGGGCGCTGAGCCTGGTTATCCGGCGGCCTGATTAGGTCGCCGGACGCACTGCCTTGATCAACAATTCCAGCGAATAACCGAACTGCGGCGCTAACAGCTCATTACGGCGGCGCAGTTCGGCAAAGTCGATTTCCTGCTCCAGATCCGCCGGCACCAGCAGTACCACGTTGCCCTCCTTCACCGGGCACTCCCAGTAATGCCGATGGTAGAGCCCGCGCAGCAGCGGCGCGCCAAGCGGCTTACCGTCGTTGCCAGCCCACTGATTGATGATCAGCCAACCGCCGGGGTTGAGCTGCTTCTGGCAGTTTTCCAGAAAGCGCCAGGCCAGGTGCCCGGTCGCAGGACCGTGGTCGGTGTACAGGTCGACAAACAGCAGGTCGGTCTTTTCCGCGCTTTCCAGCAGCTCCAGGGCATCGCCGATGCGAATGGTCAGGCGGGGGTCATCGACCAGGCCCATATGTTCCATGGCCAAGCGCGGTACATCGGCGCGCAGCTCGATCACCTCGACATCTTCCAGCGGCAGGAACTTCAGGCAAGCCTGGGTCAGGTTGCCAGCACCCAAGCCGAGAAACAGCGCGCTCTCCGGGTGTTCATGACACAAGGCGCCAAGCAGCATGGCGCGGGTGTAGTCGTACTCCAGCCAGCTGGGGTCCGGCATATAGACGCAGCTCTGCTCAATCGCCTCACCGAACTCGAGAAAGCGATAAGCGCCCATTTCAACGACCTGGATCACCCCGAAGGCATCGTGCACTTCGGCGATCAACAGCGGGTCCGGCATCTGACCGACCGGGGGTAAACCTGGCATCCACCACTCTCCACCGTGACATCCCCGACCATTTCGGCCAGAGGAAAGGCGCTAATTGTCATTGAGGCACCCTCCCCTGGTCACGCGATAATTTGCCGCAGTCGGGGGCGCCGAGTTCATCGCTCGAAGGCTACAACAATAAAAACGATTATCGAGGTTTGCCATGTACGCCATTATCGGTGCCGGTCCCATGGGGCTGTGTACAGCACGTCAACTGCACAAGCACGGTATCGACTTTGTCGGTTTCGAACTGCACGCGGATGTAGGCGGCCTGTGGGACATCGATAATCCGCACAGCACTATGTACGACTCGGCGCACCTGATTTCCTCCAAGGGCACCACCCAGTTCACTGAATTCCCCATGCGCGACGATGTGGCGCCTTACCCGCATCACAGTGAAATGCACCGCTACTTCCGCGACTACGCCAGATATTTCGGGCTGTATGCGCACTACCAGTTCAATACCCGTGTGGTCGAGATCCAGCGCCTGGACAAAGGCTGGAAGCTGATCAGCGAGTACGACGGCGTGCAGCGTGAATGGCTGTTTGACGGCGTACTGATGGCCAATGGCACGCTGCACACACCCAACCAGCCAGCACTACCCGGCGAGTTTACTGGCGAGCGAATGCACTCCAGCGACTACCGCTCGGCGGCGGTGTTCGAGGGTAAGCGCGTGCTAGTGATCGGCTGCGGCAACTCCGCCTGCGATATCGCGGTGGATGCCGTACACCGCGCCGCATCGGTAGACCTGTCGGTACGTCGTGGCTACTACTTTCTGCCCAAGTTCACTTTGGGTCGCCCTACCGATACCCTCGGCAAGGCGATCAAGCTGCCCCGCCCGCTCAAGCAGTTGCTCGATGGCCTGCTGGTGCGCGCACTGGTCGGTAAGCCCTCGCAATACGGCTTGCCCGATCCGGATTACAAGCTCTATGAGTCGCACCCGGTGATGAACTCCCTGGTGCTGCACTACCTCGGTCACGGCGATATCAAGGCGCGCCGCGACATCGCCAAAGTCGAAGGCCTGCAGGTGACATTCACCGATGGTGAACAGGCCGAGTACGACCTGATTCTGCAAGGCACCGGCTACAAGCTCGACTACCCCTTTATTGACCGAGCACACCTCAACTGGCCAAGCAACGCCGGCGCGCCGCAGCTGTACCTGAATGTGTTCCACCCCGAATACGACGACCTGTTTATGCTGGGCATGGTCGAAGCCTCGGGCCTCGGCTGGCAGGGCCGCGACGAGCAGGCCGAGCTGGTGGCGCTGTATATCAAGAGCATGCAAGCCGGCAGCCAGGCAGGCCGGGACTTCCAGACACTCAAGCGTGAACGGGCGAGCGTGCGCCTGGATGGTGGCTACAAGTACCTGCAACTGGAACGCATGGCCTACTACGTGCACAAGGACAGCTATCGTCAGAGCATCGCGCAGCACAGCAACAGCTTGCGCGCCGACCTGGCTGCGCTGCCCACTGCCGCCAACCGCCCTGCGGAAGGAAGCCTGTAATGGAAACGGTGAATATCCATTTCGACCCCAGCAGCCTGGTGCTGATCAACATCATTCTCGCTGTGATGATGTTCGGCGTATCGCTGGATCTGCGCCTGGATGATTTCAAACGCATCGTCCGCGAGCCTAAGGCGCCGCTGATTGGCCTGCTCGCGCAGTTTGTTCTGCTGCCGGCGCTGACCTGCCTGGCCTGCTGGGCGCTGCGCATCGAACCGATGCTGGCCCTGGGCATGATGCTGGTAGCGGCCTGCCCAGGCGGCAGCTTCTCCAACATCATGACCTGGATGGCGCGTGGCAACGTCGCGGTATCGGTCAGCATGACTGCGGTATCGAGCCTGGCCGCCAGCGTGCTGACGCCACTGAACTTTGGCTTCTACGCCTGGCTTAACCCGCTGACCCGGCCACTACTGACGCAGATCGCCATGGACCCGGTCAGCCTCCTGTTGCTGGTACTGCTGGTGCTGGGCCTGCCGTTGATTGTCGGTATGTGGGTCGGTCGACGTTTTCCTGGCCTGTCATTGAAGGTGGAAAAACCGCTGCGCATCTTTGCCCTGCTGGTGATGCTGGCCTTTGTCACCCTGGCCTTTAGCCGCAACCTCGACCAGTTCATCGCGCACTTCCACCTGTTCTTCTGGCTGGTAGTGGCGCACAACGCCCTGGCGTTGTCGGTGGGCTACTGGTGCGCACGGCTGTCCGGCCTGCCGGCCGCTGACCGCCGGGCCATTACCCTGGAAGTCGGCATCCAGAACTCGGCTCTGGGCCTGGTGATCATCTTCACCTTCTTCCCACAGGCCAGCGGCATGCTGCTGATTGCCGCGTTCTGGGGCTGCTGGCATCTGGTCAGCGGCTTAACCCTGGCCTTTATCTGGTCGCGTCGTGCGCCCATCGCCGCCTCACCCGCACCTGTGGCACTGGCTAACGCTGGAGAAAAATAATGCTCACCGTATTGATCACCGGAGCCGCCAGCGGCCTCGGCTGGCAGCTTGCGCGCGCCTATCACGGCCAAGGTTGCAATCTGCTGCTCACCGATATCAACGCAGGCGGCCTGAGCGCAAGGGTCAATGAGCTCGGCGCAGAGCGCGTATTCGGGCTGGCCGGCGACATCACCGATCAACTCCTGCACCAGCAGTTGCTGCAAGCCTGTGTTGAGCGCTTCAGCGGCCTCGATGTGCTGATCAACAACGCTGGTATTACCCACCGCTCGCCGGCCATGCAGACGGACCCGGCGGTGCTGCGCAAGGTCATGGCTGTCGATTACCAAGCCCCCGTAGAACTGACGCTGAGCGCCCTGCCGCTGCTGCGCCAGAGCCGTGGGCAGATCATCGCCATCGGCTCCATGGCCGGCTGGATGCCAGTGCTCGGCCGCGCCGGCTATTGCGCCGCGAAAAGCGCCCTCGGTCAGTTCTTTGAAGTGCTGCGTGCCGAGGCCACGCGCGATGGCATCCGCATGCTGCTGGTTTACCCAAGCTTTCTCGACACACCCATCGACCAGAACGCCCTCGGTGGTAATGGTCTGCCGGCGCAACACGGCCGCTCGACCATCGGCAACGTGCGTGGCGCCGACTGGATGGCCGCACAGATCATCCAGGCACAACAGCAAGGTCGTCAGCGCCTGTTCCCGGATCGCGGCAGTTGGCTAGCCAGCCTGCTCTGGCGCATCGCGCCGAGGTTTTACTACAACAAGATGAGCGCGCGTTTCGCCGCGGAGATGGACTGATGGAATTGGCCTGGCTGGCGCTGGCGGGTTTTATCCTGCTGGCCTACACCCTGGAGGCGATCACCGGCTTCGGCAGCATCGTCATCGCCCTGTCGCTGGGCGCCTTGCTGCTACCCATCGACCAGTTGCTACCCGTGCTGGTGCCGCTGAATATCTGCATGACCGGCTACCTGGCCTGGCGGCACCGGCAGATGATCGACCGCGGCCTGTTACTGGGCATGATCCTGCCCGGCATGCTGCTCGGCACGGTTATCGGCTATGCCCTGCTGCCCTTCCTCGACGCCGCATTGGCCAAGCGCCTGTTTGGCGCTCTGGTGCTGTGGTTTGCCGCCCGCGAGTTGTGGCGTCTGCGTCATGCTGCCGCGCAACCCGTCCGCCCACTGTGGCTCAGCCGCCTGCTCAGCCTGTGCGCCGGAATCAGTCATGGCCTGTTTGCCTCAGGCGGGCCGTTGCTGGTGTTCGCCCTGGCCGGCACCCAGCTGGACAAGGCACGCCTGCGCGCCACTTTGGTCACGGTCTGGTTCACCCTCAACACCGTGCTGACCATCGCCTTCCTGCTTGATGGCCGCCTGCTTTCCGCGCTGCCGCAAGTGGTGTGTTACGCCCCACTGCTGCTGGTAGGCGTATGGCTTGGCGAACGCTTGCACCAACGCTTCAACGAACAACACTTTCGCATCGCCATTTACCTGTTGCTGCTGGTTACCGGCTGCCTGCTGCTAGCGCCCTGGAGTCTGCTATGAGCTACGACGTCATCATTAAGAACGGCCTGTATTTCGATGGCAGCGACCAACCCGGACAACTGCGCCATGTCGGCATCAAGGATGGACGCATTGATGTGCTCAGCCTCAGTGCACTGGATGAAAACGGCTGCCCTGAGGTACTGGACGCCAGCGGTAAATGGGTGAGCCCAGGCTTTCTGGAAATTCACTCACACTACGACGCCGAAGTAATCGCCGCGCCTGCATTGAAGGAATCGGTACGCCATGGCGTCACCAGCGTGACCATTGGCTCCTGCTCGATCAGCATGGTGCTGGCCGATGCCGAGGACTGCTCCGACCTGTTCACCCGCGTTGAGGCAGTGCCGCGTGAGTACGTGCTGCCGATCCTGCAGGAGAAGAAGACCTGGCGCGACGCCGCCGGCTATCGCGCCTTCTACGATCAGCAGCCATTGGGGCCGAACGTCAGCTCCTTCCTCGGTCACTCCGAACTGCGCGTAGCGGTGATGGGCCTGGAACGCGCCACCTCGAAGGTCACCCCAACCGAGGAAGAACTGCAACGCATGGAGCAATTGCTCGAAGAAGCCCTGGACGCTGGCTGCATTGGTCTCTCGGTGATGACCACGCGTCTAGACAAGATGGACGGCGACCGCGCCTGGTCCAGCCCACTGCCATCAACCTTCGCCAGTTGGAAGGAATTCTCACGCCTGTTCGCCATCCTCCGTCGTCGCGGCGCGGTGATGCAGGGTGCACCGAATGCGGTGACCAAGGTCAACGTGTTCGCCTTCCTTTATCAGGCCCACGGCTGGTTTCGTAAGCCGCTGAAGTGCTCGATGCTCACCGCCCTGGACCTCAAGTCGCAGCCGTTGCTGCACCGCTTTACCCGCCTTTCCGGCTGGCTGGCGAATAAGCTGCTGCGTGGCCACTTCCGCTGGCAGACCCTGCCGGCGCCGTTCACTCTGCGCCTTGAAGGGCTCAACGTGAACGCCTTCGAAGAGTTCGGCGCTGGCGAGATTCTGCGCAACATCAAAAACCCGGACGAGCTCTATGCCAAGGTGCTGGAGCCGGAGTTCCGTGCCCTGTTCAAAAAGCAGGTCAAAGCCGTGCTGACCAAGGGCTTGTGGCACCGCGATTTCTCCGACTGCTGGGTAACCGAATGCCCGGACGCCAGCCTGGTCGGCAAGAACTTCAAACAGCTCGGTGCCGCCCGTGGCCTGGACCCGGTAGACGCCTATTTCGAGCTGGCCTGCCAGTACCGCGAGGCGCTGAAGTGGACCACCTGCTACGGCAACCAGCGCGAGCCGGTGATGCACGCCTTGCTAGCCAGCCCCTGGACCCAGCCAGGCTTCGCCGACTCTGGCGCACACCTGCGTTCCATTGCCCAGTACAACTTCCCGCTGCGTTTCCTCAAATACGTGCGTGACGCCGAACTGGCCGGCACACCGTTTATGGACACCGGCCGGGCCATCCATCGCCTGAGCGGTGAACTGGCTGACTTTATCGGCGTGGATGCCGGTTATATTCGCGTCGGCGACCGCGCTGACCTGGTGATCGTCAACCCGACCGGGCTGACCGATGAACTGGATGACATCCATGAAGCGCCAATGGAAGTGCTCGGCCTGGAGCGCGTGGTCAAACGCAACGATGCGGCGGTGGATGCAACGCTGATCAACGGCCGCATCGCCTACCGCCGTGGCTGCGAGTTCGCCGAGGGGTTGGGCAAACAGCAAGGCTTCGGCAGCTTTCTGCCGGGACGTGACGTAGCGCCACGCACGGTAGGCGCCAGCGGTTTCAAGCCCGCTACGGCCTGAACTGCACGTCACCATGCAGCGGCTCTATCGCGCCTATCGGCTTGCCTGCCATGGCTTATCGGTTACCATGCCCGTCCGCCTAAATTGACTTAAGCCGAGAGCCGCAATGTCGCAACCCTGGAGCCCTGAAAGCTGGAGAGCCAAGCCGATCCAGCAACAACCGCAATACCCGAATGCCGCGCACCTGCTGGCCGTTGAGCAAAAGCTCGCCAGTTATCCGCCGTTGGTATTTGCCGGTGAGGCCCGCGAACTGCGCCGCCAGTTTGCTGAGGTGACCCAGGGCCGCGCGTTTTTGCTACAGGGCGGCGATTGCGCCGAGAGCTTTGCCGAGTTCTCCACCCTGAAAATCCGCGACACCTTCAAAGTGCTGCTGCAAATGGCCATCGTCATGACCTTCGCTGCCGGTTGCCCGGTGGTCAAAGTCGGGCGCATGGCCGGTCAGTTCGCCAAACCGCGCTCGGCCAATGATGAAACCATCGACGGCGTAACCCTGCCCGCCTACCGCGGCGACATCGTCAACGGCATCGGTTTCGACTCTGCCAGCCGCGTGCCGGACCCGGAGCGTCTGTTGCAGGCCTACCACCAGTCCACGGCCTCGCTTAACCTGCTGCGCGCCTTTGCTCAGGGTGGCTTTGCCGACCTGCATCAAGTACACCAGTGGAACCTCGACTTTATCGCCAACTCGGACCTTGGCGAGAAGTACAGCCAACTAGCTGGGCGCATCGACGAAACCCTGGCCTTTATGCGCGCCTGCGGCATGGACGGCGCCACGCAAGTACGCGAAACCAGCTTCTTTACCGCTCACGAAGCGCTATTGCTGAATTACGAACAAGCCTTTGTGCGCAAGGACAGCCTCACCGGCGGCTGGTACGACTGCTCGGCGCATATGCTCTGGATCGGCGACCGCACCCGTCAGTTAGACGGCGCGCATGTCGAATTCCTGCGTGGCGTCGGCAACCCGATTGGGGTGAAAGTCGGCCCGAGCATGGACAGCGAGGACCTGATCCGTCTGATCGACATCCTCAACCCGGATAACGATCCCGGCCGCCTCAACCTGATCGTGCGCATGGGCGCCGACAAGGTCGAAGCCGGCCTGCCGCGCCTGATCCAGACCGTGCAGCGTGAAGGCCGCCAGGTGCTGTGGAGCAGCGACCCGATGCACGGCAACACTATCAAGGCCAGCAGCGGCTACAAGACCCGCG
The DNA here is from genome assembly GCA_018827205.1 of Gammaproteobacteria bacterium. Taxonomy (GTDB): domain Bacteria; phylum Pseudomonadota; class Gammaproteobacteria; order Pseudomonadales; family Pseudomonadaceae; genus Aquipseudomonas. The sequence continues at coordinate 23,148 of JAHJXZ010000219.1, forward strand.
ACTTTGCGCAGATCCTCGCTGAAGTGAAGCAGTTCTTCGCCGTGCACCAAGCCGAGGGCAGCTACGCCGGCGGTATCCATATCGAGATGACCGGGCAGAACGTTACCGAATGCATCGGCGGCGCGCGGCCGATCACCGAAGACGGCCTGTCGGATCGCTACCACACCCACTGCGACCCACGGATGAACGCCGACCAGTCACTGGAGCTGGCGTTCCTGATTGCTGAAACCCTCAAGCAGGTTCGCCGCTAACGGCCGCTTTCGCGGGCATGGTCCATTCCTAAGCCGCTGACGGCTGTAGGAGCGTGCCATGCCCGCGATCAATCACAGAACCATTCAGGCAATCAGGCGTTCACGCAAACGCCCGAGCATGCCCAGCAAACTGCCGACCTTCTCCCGATCACGCTCCTCACGCGGCTGCTGCGCCAGACGGGTAACCACCTGCGCCGGCTGCGCGCGCCACAGTTGCGCCTGTTCGGCGGCGGCCTGCAGGCCCTTGTCGAACAACCCGCGACGAATCGGCTTGGGCAGGTAGCGGAAAATCTGCGCCTCGTTGATCAGCTTGAGCAGCGCCTGGGTATCGCAGAACGGCGTAACCACCAGGCTTAGCAAGCGCGGATGAGCCTGAGCCAGACTTTTCAGCAGTGGCGCGGTGTCTTCGCCTGCCACTTGCAGGTCACTGACCAACATATCAATCGGCTCGCTGTTAAGCAGCGCCACTGCCTCGTTCAGCGATGCCGCGCGCAGCAAGCGATGGCCGCCGGCCACGCAGAACTCGGCCACCACGCCCAGGGTCGGCGCATCCTCATCCAAGAGCAATACATTGAGCGCCGCCTGCGGTATGGCTGCCGACACTTTCGGCGCCTGCAACTGGCGCGCGGCAATCTGCGCCGCCTGACGCAGGGTAAAAGCCATTTCCTGCTGATCCCAGGGTTTGGTCAGGTAACGGAAGATACCGCCACTGTTAAGCGCCTCCACCGCAGCATCCAGGTCGCTGTAGCCGGTGAGCAGAATACGCAGGGTATCGGGGGCGATCTGCCGCGCCTGCGCCAGCAATTCGGCGCCGCTCATCTGTGGCATACGCTGGTCACTGACGATGATCTGCACACTCTCGCTTTTCAGGCGTTGCAAAGCGCGGCACGGATCGCTCTCGGTCAGCACCTCGTACTCGCGGCGAAACTGCAGGGCCAGGCTGCGCAGAATGCGCTCTTCGTCGTCGACAAACAGAATACGAATCGGCTCGCTCATATCAGGCACTCCGTTGTAGTTGCAGCGCCTGCGGGCGCGGCAGGCGGATCAAAAAGCGCGTACCGCGCCCAGGCTCGGACGCCGCACGAATCTGCCCGCCGTGGTCCTGGATGATCTTGTAACTGATCGACAGCCCTAAGCCGGTGCCCTGGCCCACCGGTTTGGTGGTAAAGAACGGATCGAAGATGCGCGCCAGCACCTCAGGCGGCATGCCGCGCCCGGAGTCCTGTAGGGAAACAAATACGGCGCTGTCATCAGCCCAGGTTTTCACCAGGATCTGACCGAAGCCATCAATGGCCTGCGCGGCGTTATTGAGCAGGTTAAGCAACACCTGATTGATCTGCGACGGCGCGCAGGGAATACGCGGCAACTCGCCGAGCTGCAGGATGGTTTCGGCTTTGTCCTTGATACCGTTGCGGGCAATCACCAGCGCACTGCGAATGCACTCGTTGAGATCCACCTCCTCACTCATGGCGCGGTCCAGGCGGGCGAAATCCTTGAGCCCGACCACCAGTTCGGCAATCTGCTCCAGGCCATAAAGGGTATCGCTGAACAGCTGGGTAAAGTCTTCCACCAGCAGTTCTGGCGCGGCCTTCGCGTGAGCCTCGGCAGCACTCTCCAGGGCCATGGCCAAGCGCGCCTCATCACAAGCCGGGTCGTTCAGGCAGTCGGCCAGCGCGGCTTGCGCCTCAGCCAGTTCAAACACGGGCGCACTGAGTTCACGCAGCAGTTGCACGTTGTTCTTCACATAGCCCAGCGGGGTGTTCAGTTCATGGGCGACGCCGGCGACCATCTGCCCGAGCGAGGCCATTTTTTCTGACTGCACCAGCTGGGTTTGTGATTCCTTGAGCTCCACCAAGGCTTTGCGCAGCACCAGGTTGCGCTGGGCGATGCGTACCTCCATGGCTTTGAGCAAATCGAGCACGGTACCCAAACCGCAGTACAGGCCCTGGGCGTCGACCAGAATAAAATCTTCGGTGATCGGGTATTGCAGCTGGCCGGTGATCTGCTTGGCCGCATCCTCCAGACTGGTTTCCAGGCTGACCACCAGCGGCGCCGGGTTCATCACCTCCTGCACCGCATGGCGGCCGCGCAGATCGCGACCAAAACGCTGCATAAAGATGTCCTGCAAGGTGGTACGGCTGACCAGGCCCTGTGGCCTGCCGGCGCTATCGACAATCGGCAGCGAGAGAAAGGCCTTGTGCTCCGGCGTCAGCAGGCGATCTGCCACATCGGCGATGCTCATGTCCGCAGCCAACGGCGTAACCGGCTTGAGCAAGCGCGTGAGCGCGCTGGCAGTGGTCATGGGCAGACTCCCTGTGCGTTGGAAAGCCGCCATTCAACCAGCGCCAAGTTGCTGCCGTGTGACAGTCGTCACACTTGATCCTCGAGCTAGAGCGCTGCGTTACCCCACAGGAACGCTGCTGCCGTTTAATTGCCGGCCGCCGCGCGCTATGGTGACAGCTCAACTCTGCAAGGATGGTGTTATGACCTGGTATATCTGGCTGCTGATGCTTCTGGTACTGGGCTCCATTGTGGGTGGCCTGATGGTGCTGCTGCGTACGGCCAAACCGCTGCCGCTAAGCGAGGAACAGCTGGCGAAGATTCACCAGCGCGAGCTTGAGCAAGAAGCCAAGGACGCGCGCGAGCCTTAATCGCTTACAACAAGGATGTGCTATGCCATTGCATCTGCGCCTGCTGCTGCCAGCCCTGTGTCTGGCAAGTGGGTTTGCCCTAGGCTATATCCAACTGCCTGGGCTGGCCGCCGGGGCCGCGCTCGGCGTATTACTGCTGTATGCCGACAAATACCTACACAGTACGTTGTGGACGGCCCTCAGCCTGCTGACCTGCATCGCCTTTGCTGCACACCTGGTTCCGGGCTATAGCGCCACCCCGCTGTGGCCGCCACGCCAACTCAGTGCCGATGCCGCGCCTTACGCCCTGCGCCTGTCCTGGGACAAGCTGCTGGTCGGTGTCACGCTGCTGGCCTGGTGGCTGGGGCAGAAAACGCCGAGCAAAGCACTCTCAACGGGCGTATGGATAACGGCGGCAGCCACTCTGCTGGGTGTACCGTTGCTGGCATTAGCGCTGGGTTTGGTTGGCTGGCAACCGAAGTGGCCAACGCAGCTGTGGCTGTGGCTGGCGGTCAATCTGGGGGTTGCTGTACTGGCAGAGGAGCTGCTGTTTCGCGGTTTGCTGCAAAGCCGTCTGATCGGCTGGCTGGGGGCCGGTGCGGGGATTGGCCTGACGGCGCTGCTATTTGCCGCTGTGCATCTACCCTTCAGTCCGTTATTCGCTGTGGTCGCCGCAATCGCGGGCCTGGGCTATGGGCTGATTTTTCACCTCAGCGGGCGGCTCAGCCTGGCCATCGCCCTGCATGGTGCAGTCAATTTGCTGCACCTGTTGCTATTGAGCTATCCATTACGCGTGGGATGACGGCGACCTGGTGGCGACTGAAAATCTTCTCCAGCCGCCCGTTATCTCGCAGCACGTCATAGATCGCCATAAACTGCTCAGGTGTGATCGGCGCTTGCGGGCGCAACAGCACGTGGTGGCGATAGCGCTGATCGACGCGTTTTGAGATCAGCAGCTGACCGGCGTATTGTCGGTTGCGCTCTAGGAAGTCACTAATGTAGGAGCGTGTCACCAAGGCGATTTCCGCCCGCTGGTGCAGCACCATCAGCAGATTGCTTTCGTGGGAATGGGTCAAGGTGGCGTTGAAGGTTTTGCTCAGGTAATTCGGCTCGGAGTTGAACTTGGCAAAGGCATAGTGATAACCGTGGTAGAGCGCCAGACGCTTGCCTTCCAGCGAGTCGAAATACCTCTGATCACGGCCCGCTTCAGCACGGGCGACAAACACTTCGGAGTCTTCCAGCCCCATATCCAGGGCCACATGCGGAACGTCCTGCCAGCCCCAACCGGGATTCTCGAAAATCGCCAGGTCAATACGCTGCTGTTCAAAGTCACGAAAACGGCGTTTAACCGAGGTTGGCACCATCACAAAGCGGTAATCCGTCTGGGCCTGATTCAGCGCCGCGACCAGTTCATCGAGCAGACCTGTGGCCTGGCTCTGTTCAGCTTTGAACACGTACGGTGGGAAATACACAGCAGCGACGCGCACTTCCTGCGCAGCCATAAGCGGCCCGGCCAGCAACAACGCTAACGCCATGCCGGAAAACCTGTTTACTCCACGTCTGAAGAGTCTCATTTGACGCCAACTTCTCTATTCTTCGAATATCTGCAGCCTAACCCAGGCAAATTTGACCGAACAGAGCATTTTCAGTCATTTATCAACACCGATGCGTCACGCAGGTGATATCGCCCAAGCAACTTATCCAGCTGTTTATCGCTATTGAGTTGTTTAAGCAGCTTAGCAAAGGCCTGCGGTTGCATTACCGACTCCGGGCGGAACAGCGCCTGGTGCTGATAAACCTGGTCAACCCGCTGGGACACAAGCAAAGCGCTACTCTGCTCCGGGTAGCGCTGCTGGTAGGCGCGCAGGTATGAGCGAGTGACCACTGCAACGTCGGCCCGGCCGCGCAGCAGCATGATCAGGTTGCTGTCGTGGGAGTAGGTCAGCACCGCGTTGAATGTATCGGTGAGAAACTGCTTGTCCGAATTGAAGCCGGAAAAACCATAGTGATAGCCGCTGTACAGGGCCATGCGCTTGCCCTTGAGGTCATCAAAATAGCGCTCGTCACGCCCAGGTTGCAGGCGAGCGACATAGACTTCGGCATCTTCAATATGCATATCCAGCGCGGTATGCGCGGTCTCTTGCCAGCCCCAGGCCGGGGATTCAAACAGGATCAGATCGAAGCGGCCGCTTTGCAGATCGCGATAGCGGCGCATGGTCGAGGTTGCAACCAAGGTAAAGCGGTAGTCGCTTTGCAATTGATTGAGCGCCTGCAACAACTCCGGTAGCAGGCCACTAGGGTGCTCACTTTCGGGTTTAATCACATAGGGCGGGAAATGATAGGCCCCCACTCGCACCTCTTCCGCAGCCTGCGCAACACACACCGCAGAAAGCATCAAGCCGAGCAGTAAACCTCGTAACAGCGTGGCCAAACGGCAAACCTCAGAACAAAACGCAGCGACTTCTTCCGTAACCTACAACGCTCGCAATCCGTTGGCGCCAAAATACTATCAATGTGCCACTTTAGCGTAGCTGAATTTCCTCAAGCGTCCTTGATCACCAGTGACAGCGCCTCTTCGGCCAACTGATCGAGGGTCATTGGCCCTTCCGGGCGAAACCAGGTAGTCGTCCAGCTCAGCGCACCAGTCAGCAGGCGGCGCAGAATGAAGGGATCGGCCTTGAAGTAGCCGGCGGCCTTGGCTTCGCCCAATACATCCAGCCAGAGCTGCTCGTAGTTGTCGCGCAATTCCAGAATAAAGGCCTGACCCTGCTCCGATAGCGAGCGCCATTCATACACCAGTACCGCCATCGCCTCACCGGTGCCGCCCATGATCGACTGCAGCTCACAGCGAATCAGCGCCAGCACCCGCTCACGCTGGTCGCGCGCCTCGGCCAGCGAGGCCTGCATCAGTGCAGTGTTGTAGCGAATGGTCTCCTCCATCACCGAACGCAGGATCTCATCCTTGCTCTTGAAGTGATGAAAGATGCTGCCGGACTGAATGCCCACAGCGCTGGCCAGATCGCGCACCGTGGTGCGCTCGTAGCCCTTGCTGCGAAACAGGTGCGCTGCAGTTTGCAGCAGCTTGCCACGCGCACTGTCCGGATCGGTGATCTGCCCACTGGCCACCAGATCGCGCATCACTGCCTGAGCTTGTTGATCATCCACGCTAATTACTCTCCAACTCTTTTTATGCCTCAGGCCAACCCACCCAAGCCTGCAATCGCACGCTTATTCTCAGCAGGTTTACCCAAGTGCTTGTCGTTATTGGTGAAATTTATGCTGCGCCGGCCACCCAAGCAAGCGCTTGGCCATACTTTGGGTGAGAAAGATCGAATCAAGGGCTTTTCAACCAAGCGCTTGCTTGGTAGCCTTCAGACCACCTTATTCATGTGTTGCGGACCTATTCCAATGACTAAAACCGTACGCATCGGCTGCGCTTCAGCCTTTTGGGGCGATACCAGCACTGCCGCCGCCCAGTTGGTACAGGGCACAGAACTGGATTACCTGGTATTCGATTACCTGGCCGAAGTCACCATGTCGATCATGGCCGGCGCGCGGATGAAGAAGCCCGACGCCGGCTACGCCACAGATTTTGTCGAAACCCTCGCACCGCTGCTGGGCGAGATTGCGCAGAAAAACATCCGCGTGATCAGCAACGCCGGCGGGGTCAATCCCAGTGCCTGCGCCGCTGCACTGGCAGCTGCCTGCGAACAGGCTGGCGTGCAATTGAAGATTGCCGTGCTGCATGGCGACAACCTGCAACCCAAACTCGGCGAACTGGCCAAGGCCGGCACGGTGGAGATGTTTACCGGCGCTGCGCTGCCGCCCTTCTGTGTATCGGTCAACGCCTACCTCGGCGCGCCGGGCATCGTCGAAGCCTTGAAGCTCGGCGCCGACATTGTGATTACCGGCCGCGTGGTCGACAGCGCGGTGGTCAGCGCGGCACTGGTGCATGAGTTTGGCTGGAGCTGGAACGACTACGACCAGCTCGCTCAAGCAGCGCTGGCCGGACACATTATCGAATGTGGCGCGCAGTGCACCGGCGGTAATTTCACCGACTGGGAAAGCGTGCCGGACTACGAACATATTGGCTTCCCGGTTGTAGAGGTGGCGGCCGATGGCAGTTTTGTCGTGGCCAAGCCTGACGGCTCCGGCGGCTTAATCACGCCCTTCACCGTGGGCGAGCAGATGCTCTACGAAATCGGCGACCCACGGGCCTATTACCTGCCAGACGTACTCTGCGACTTTACCCAGGTGCAACTCAGCCAGGTTGGCGAAAACCAGGTTGAACTGAAAGGCGCACGGGGCCTGCCGCCCACCGACCAATACAAGGTCAGCGCCACCTATCCAGACGGCTTTCGTTGCACCGCCAGTTGCCTGATGGCCGGCATCGACGCGGTGAAGAAAGCCCAGCGCGTCAGCCAGGCCATCATCAACAAAACCGAAGAGCTGTTCGCTGAACGTGGTTGGGGACCTTACAAAGAAGTCAGCATCGAACTGCTGGGTTCCGAGGCGACCTACGGCCCACGCGGCCAGCGTGCCGACAC